>CAMWLV010000249.1 GCA_947175175.1 uncultured Lachnospiraceae bacterium | reverse complement strand
TATTTGCAATATCTTGATAACGATGTCTTTTTGTGTTACAATATCTGCATTGGATTTTTACAGGGCTGACTGGGGTATACAATCATGAAAAACAAAAATTTTTTGCAGAGTGTGGCATGCGCGTTTCGGGGATTTGCCAGCGGATTTCGCGCGGAGCGCAATTTTAAGATTTACACAGGTATAGCGTTGGTATTTTTGGCGTTGAATATTTTGACCTCGTCGGGCCTTTACGACTACATACTCCTACTGGCGCTCAGCTGCGGCGCATTCTCGGCGGAATACGTCAACACGGCAGTTGAGCGGCTATGCGACAGTTTTTGTACGGAGGATAACAGGGATGTGAGGTTTGCCAAGGATGTGTCGGCCGCTGCTGTTATGATGATGGGCTTTGCTTTCTTCGGAGCAGAGGGCGCTATTCTGGTATCTAACATTCTGAAAATGCTATGACACTTTTGAAAATGTATGTAACAATGACTCCTGTGATTTTCGCGGGAATACTCAATATGGTGTTTGTGAAAACCCCGATTTACTCACAGCTCAAAGCCCCCATAGACGGTGGTCTAACGCTCCGGGACAGCAGACGCCTGTTCGGCGACAATAAGACTTGGGCGGGGTTTTTCGGCATGATTCTGGCGGGAGCGCTGATGCAGCTGCTGTGGGGATGGGTATGCCTAGGAATACCGGACATGTGCTATATCTACCATACCTTTGAAAACACACCGTTGTTCAATTTGTTGGCAGGCGGGGTAATGGGACTGGCATATATGCTGTTCGAACTGCCCAACAGCTTTGTCAAGCGGCGACTGGATATTCCCTGCGGTAAGACCGTAAGGGGCGTCAAAGGTGTGGTTTTCTTTGTGGTAGATCAAGTAGATTCTCTGTTTGGCGTTGGGATCGTGTTTGCTATGCTGTATCCCATGCCTCTCTGGCAGTATTTTCTGTATATCCTGCTGGGGGCAGTCACCCATATAGCAGTTAACTGGTTGCTTTACAAACTGAAAATCCGCAGGAATCTGTGAGGACGGTGCAGTATCACGGGAAAAACCTGTGGTATGCGGGAAGAGGAACAATGTTTATAGGAAAGTACAATAAATCTGTAATATTGACATACATAGGAGTGGGGTTTGCGTTTTTAGGCATTGCCTTCTCCATAGCTGATCAGATTTCCGCAGCCTTGATATGCCTTATATTGGCGGGGATCTGCGATCTGTTTGACGGAGTGATTGCCCGGCAATGTAAACGGGATGAGCTTGCCAAGGAATTTGGCGTACAGATTGATTCTCTGGCTGATGTTATGGGCTTTCTGGCTCTGCCCGCGGTTCTGGGACTGTACCTGACAGACGGAATAGGTCCTTTTCGATATCCCGTCCTCCTGGGGTATATACTTTGCGGAATTATCCGGCTGGCTTGGTTTAACACCTCGGCGGCAGAGGAAGTGCGGAGCCATTATGACGGACTCCCCGTGACCTCCGCCGCGCTGATTATTCCGGTTCTATGGGTAGCTTTGAAATATCTGGGAGGATCCATGAGCGGTCTGGCGCTGTCAGTAATTTGGGCAGTGACCTATGCCGTGACGGCGGTTCTATTTATTCTCAATGTGAAAGTGGCAAAGCCCTGTGGGATATGGTATGTGGTGCTGGGTCTGTTGGCAGTGGGAGTGACGGTGCTGATTCTAGTGTGAGGAAATGTGTGGAGACTGACATGAAAATATATGACAGAGCGGCAAAGGCTTATCGGGAGGAGAAACAATACGGTGGAAAAAGTCTGGAATTCCTCTATCACACAGTCATGGGAAGAATTCTGCTGAAGGTTTTCTTTTGCCGTAAGGTTTACTCAAATCTCAACGGCATATGGATGAGAAGCTCCTTCTCTGTCGGGAGAATAGAACCTTTTGTCCGAGAATATGGTGTTGATCTCTCCGCCTGTGAAAAAAACGACTTCAAGAGTTTCGACGATTTTTTTACGCGGAAATGCCGTTGGAACTGCAATGCGAGAGCGCAAGAACTGATTGCGCCCTGCTGTGGCAGGCTGACAGCGTACGGGATTGATAAGGGACTTGTTCTTAGAATAAAGGACAGCGTATACACGCTGCCGGAGCTAGTTGATAACCGTTTGGAACTGTCGCAGTACGAGGGCGGGGTGTGCCTGGTATACCGATTGGCTTTGGAAGACTGTCACAGATATTATTTCTGTGATGATGGTTGCGTGCTGCGCACGGGAGAAATAGCGGGGGTTCTGCACACAGTGCGCCCCATATCAAAGGAATACAGAGTATTTTCTAGGAATCACAGGGTATATACGCTGATGCAGACAGAACATTTCGGTGACATGATACAGATTGAGGTGGGTGCGCTGCAGATTGGAAAAATCAACAATCATGAGTTGACTGAGTTTGCCAGAATGGATGAAAAGGGATATTTCAGCTATGGTGGTTCCACTATTATTCAGTTGTTTTTGCCGGGCACGATCTCGGTAGACGAAGATATACGTAAGCACTCGGACCAGGGCGTGGAGATCCTGGTGAGCGCTGGAGAAAAGATTGCAAAGAGGCAGGTAAGATAGTATGTTAAAAAGACTAAACATTTATTTTAAGGAGATGTATCCGATTATCTCTAGGCTGCTATTGGGGCTTATTGTTTTCGGAGAGATCTATTTTAT
>CAMWLV010000248.1 GCA_947175175.1 uncultured Lachnospiraceae bacterium | reverse complement strand
TGTGAACTGATGGAATCATTAATTTTTGTGTTCGGTTTTGAGGGAACAACCTCAATGGAATAGTTATTTCGTAGAAGCGAGAAAAGCGAAGCTTTTCTTACGGCTTCACGAAGTGAAGACGTTTTCCTCGATAGCTCAATGGTAGAGCACTCGGCTGTTAACCGAGTTGTTGTAGGTTCGAGCCCTACTCGGGGAGTTTATTTAAAAGTTATAAATTTTGTCATATTGCAATTTAATTTAGAATACAATAAAATATGGCGCAGTAGCCAAGCGGTAAGGCGTGGGACTGCAACTCCCTGATCACCGGTTCAAATCCGATCTGCGCCTCTTAATGAAAACCTGAGAGAATATCTTTCGGGTTTTTGTTTTGATGGTAAAAGAAAGACCATCGCAGACGCGAGGGTCTTTTATAAAATTACATATTTGGCAATCGACGTAACAATTATGTAATTACTAGCCCAATCAATTGCACCATCAGGGCAGCAATCCATGCGATAACACATTGCCAGAGAATTACATAGATTGCCCATTTTCGTCCTAATTCCCGCTTGATGGAGGCAATGGCGGCAACACAAGGGGTATATAAGAGACTGAATACGAGCAGGGAAGCGGCAGCCAATGAACTCATGGCAGCTGTTACACCGCCTTCGCTGCCGTACAACACTTCTAGTACAGAAACGACACTTTCTTTTGCCATAAAGCCGCTGATCAGTGCAGTGCAGATACGCCAGTCGCCCAGACCAAGCGGTTTGAAGAGCGGTACAAGCAGTCCGGATATTGTCGCCAAAATACTGTCATGTGAGTCTGAAACCATATTGAAATGAAAGTCAAAGCTTTGCAAGAACCACACGATAATTGTGGCAATCAATATGACAGAGAAAGCTCTCTGCAAAAAATCCTTTGCCTTTTCCCACAAAAGCAGTAGTACATTGCGGGCACCGGGCAAACGATAGTTAGGGAGCTCCATGACAAAAGGAACAGCTTCACCTTTAAACATTGTTTTTTTGAAAACAAGAGCTACAAGGATTCCTATTAAAATACCAAATAAATACAAACCTGTCATGATTAATCCGCCTTGATGGGGGAAGAAAGCATTGACAAAAAATGCATAAATGGGAAGTTTTGCGGTACAACTCATAAATGGTGTGAGTAGAATTGTCATCTTGCGGTCGCGCTCGCTGGGCAGGGTGCGGGTGGACATGACTGCCGGAACAGTGCATCCAAAGCCGATCAACATTGGCACGATACTACGCCCGGACAATCCAATTTTTCGAAGCAGCTTGTCCATGACGAAGGCAACACGTGCGATGTAACCACTGTCTTCCAGCATAGAGAGAAAGAAGAACATGGTTACGATGATAGGCAGAAAACTGAGCACGCTGCCGACACCCTCAAAAATACCATCGATAATGAGACGATGTATTGTATTATTGACATTGCCGGCAGTCATGGCATTGTCAACAAAACCGGCGAGAAGTTCTATGCCGCTTGCAAGCAAATCCTGTAGCCACGCACCAATTATATTAAATGTAAGAAAAAATACGAGTCCCATAATTGCTAAAAACACTGGAATAGCAGTGTATTTTCCGGTAAGGATATGATCGAGTTTCTGGCTGCGCAGGTGTTCCTTACTCTCGTGAGGTTTGGTGACGCACTGGTCGCAGACCTTATGGATATAGGCAAAACGCATGTCTGCCATAGCTGCACTGCGATCCAGTCCACGCTCTTTTTCCATCTGAAGGATAATATGTTCCAACATCTCTTTTTCATTCTGGTCTAGTTTTAAAAGATTCAGTATCAGGCTATCACCCTCAATTATTTTACTGGCTGCAAAGCGGACGGGAAGCCCAGCCTGTAACGCGTGATCTTCAATCAGGTGAACGACTGCATGTAGGCAGCGATGTACGGCTCCACCATTATCATTTTGGTCGCAGAAATCCTGGCGAAGTGGTTTTTCCTGATATTTGGCAACGTGTACAGCATGTTTGATCAGTTCGTCTACACCTTGATTTTTGGCAGCCGAGATTGGAACCACAGGGATTCCTAGCATAGATTCCATGGCGTTTACATCGACGGTTCCGCCATTACCTGCCATTTCGTCCATCATGTTAAGTGCTAACACGGTCGGGACATCCATTTCGAGTAGCTGCATGGTGAGATATAGATTTCGTTCAATGTTTGTGGCATCGACAATGTTGATAATGCCTTTTGGATGGTCATTTAGCACAAAATCGCGTGATACAAGCTCTTCATTAGTATAGGGGGACATTGAGTAAATGCCCGGCAGGTCAGTGATTTCTGTATTGGAATAGCCGCGTATCGCGCCATCCTTTCGGTCTACAGTAACACCAGGGAAGTTTCCGACATGCTGTTTGGAGCCAGTCAATTGATTGAATAATGTGGTTTTTCCACAGTTTTGGTTGCCCACCAGAGCAAAGATCAGCTGTGTTCCATCAGGGAGGGGATCACCACTGCCCTTTGGATGAAAGATGCCTTCCTCACCCAATCCAGGATGCAGCATCTTCTTTGGTGCTTTTTTCTTGGATTTGGTACTTGATGTAATTGGTTCCACAGTAATTTGGGCAGCATCAGCGAGACGAAGTGTAAGTTCATATCCGTGGATGCGCAGTTCAATGGGATCGCCCATCGGTGCAAGTTTTACAACTGTGACTTCTGCGCCGGGAATCACGCCCATGTCCAGAAAGTGCTGTCTCAGGGCACCTTCCCCACCAACGCATTTCACCGCAGCAGATTTGCCTATTTCAAGTTCTTTTAGTGTCATAATATCACTCCTCGTTTGTCATAAGTTTTAAATTGTTTTCAGTATAGATATATGAAAC
>CAMWLV010000247.1 GCA_947175175.1 uncultured Lachnospiraceae bacterium | reverse complement strand
GCAAGCATTTTGGCGCTTGATTCCCACTACTTAAATGGGGGAGTGAACAGTAACCTGATCTTTCTTATTATCAGAAAAAATATAAATTTTCTATTGATTATCTGACAATTTTGTACTAACATAATATGTAGGTATATTCATTGCACAACGAAACATGACAAAGGAGGTAACAGTATGGAAGGCTTAAAAAATATCATGGAGGATGATGTGGAAAATCAGCTAAATCAACTGCTTCCCACAATGCCGAATATTTGTTCCTGCGAGACATGCCGATTAGACATGGCAACCTACGCACTCAACCGATTAAAGCCAAATTATGTAAGGACAAATACCGGTGCGTTATTTCATAAATTGAATACCTCATCTACTCAGGCTAAAACCGAAATTCTCACTGCTGTCGTCAAAGCAATCGATATAATAGGCGCTCATCCTCATCATGACTGAAGTAATACAGAAAACGCCTTATGCACTTGTGTGCATACACGCAAGTGCATTAAATATTCTTTTTGCAGATATCACTTAAACAACACCTGTCACAATAAGGCTTTTTCCTCGCTGTACAAACCTCTCGTCCGTGGTCAACAAACCTATGGCAAAGTTGATTGCCTTCCTCTGGCGGAATAATCTCCCTCAGAGCCATCTCCACCTTTTTAGGTTCTTTTATGTTATCAACCAGTCCTATACGATTGGTAAGCCGAATACAGTGCGTATCTGTCACTATCGCAGGTTTGCCAAACACATCACCTATAATCAGGTTCGCACTCTTTCTCCCCACTCCTGGAAGTTTCAACAATGTTTCAAAGTCATCCGGCACCCTGCAGTCGAAATCGTCACGAAGCATCTTCATACAGGCTCTGATGTCCCTCGCTTTGCTGTGTCCAAGCCCGCATGGCTTCACGATGCGCTCAATATCCTCTACCTCGGCATCCGCAAGTGCTTCTATCGTCGGAAATTTTTCATAAAGCCCTTTCACAACTACATTCACTCGTGCGTCTGTGCACTGTGCTGCCAGTCTCACACTCACCAGCAGCTTCCACGCCTCATTGTAGTCCAGCGTACAATCCGAGTCCGGATACTCCTTTTTGAGACGCTCTATGACTTCAAGTGCAAGTGCCTTCTTTTTCTTTTTGTTTTTAACTTTCATTCTAGCTTTTCCTGTTACTTGTTAATTCTTTAAACGCTCTCTATAGAATTGTTTAAACTCTTCATATCCCTCAGCGGTAAGCTGTTCCTTCTGGAACTTTTTATTCTTGTTCATGCGTGCCACAAGTACCTGTGCACCGCTTTGCCGCTCTTTTTGTGCCTCTGCAATAATATTGCAGAGCGCCTCTCCCGACACACCTTTCTCAATCAGATACGCCACTTTCTTGCTCTGATCCGGCACCTTGAAGCCGCTCTCCATTAAGATTAGTATAATGCGCTCAAACCCGATTGAAAAGCCGCACGCAGGCACATCTTTTCCTGTAAATCTGCCCACCATCTTGTCATACCTGCCGCCACCGCCACAGCTTCCGCCAAATTCCGGCATCGCGATCTCAAATATTGTCCCTGTATAGTACGACATACCCCTCACTAATGTCGGATCAAAAACAAGCTTGAAATAATCTCCCTTTGTGGCATTGACACTCTCGATGATTTCCCGGAAACCAGTCTTAACCGTTTCATCAAGAAAACCTGTCATTTTTTCTTCAATGAATGCAAGTGTGTCTTCGGACGCGTTCATCCCCTTAAATAGTGCAAGGTATTTATCGACACATTCTCTATCATATCCATCCTCAATCAATTCACGCTCCACACCATCAATTCCGATTTTGTCCATCTTATCAAGCGTGATGAATATGCTGTCATAATCCTCCTCGTTAAATCCGCTGTAAGCGGCCATCGCTTTCAGGATTCTTCTGTCATTGATACGAATCTCAAAATTCTTAAAACCTAACTTACCCAGCGTTGTCGTTGTCGCAAGAATCAGCTCGATCTCTGCAAGATTTGACTCCTCTCCAAGGATATCAATGTCACACTGCATAAACTGGCGGTATCTTCCTTTCTGTGGCTTATCTGCCCTCCATACATTTCCCATCTGCAGAGCCTTAAAAGGTGATGGCAGGTCATTTGCATGATTCGCATAATATCTTACAAGAGGGACTGTCAGGTCATAGCGCATCCCAAAATCAACGACCTCTGCCTCTGTCTGGGCTGCTTCCACATTGAGCTGTGCTCCCCTCTTCAATACCTTAAATATCAGTTTTTCGTTCTCGCCGCCCTGCTTGCTGCTCAAATTCTCAATATTCTCCATGCAGGGCGTTTCCATCGGTGTAAATCCATATTTTCCGTAAGTCTCCTTGATCACACCCATCACATAATCCCGTATCTGCATTTCTTCCGGCATGATATCTTTCATGCCATTCACAGGCTTCTTATTCAGTGCCATAACTGTACCTCATTTCTTAATATGTAATTCAGTATTCACTACTGATTTGCAATCAAATTTCTATCCTCAAATCACCACGATCAGTCACAACCAAAATTTCTGGTGGTCCCCTTTGCCCACGGACTGCCCACATCACAGCGGCCATGATGATACTGTGTATTGACAGTACCCTCCTGCTGCTCCTCTGACACATTTACTTTGATACGGCTCACACCGTTCACCGTCTTGCTGTCAAGCATACTGATAATATCCTCGATTTCCTGCTCCTGCTGATTCCTTTTCTTTGCCTCAAGTTCATCCATATCTTCCAAACCACTAAATTCTGCCATATCTGATTCCTCCTCTTCGTATCTATTATCGTATCATAGCACACATTTTGATCGAATGCAAATTCTACTTTGAACACAAAAGCGGAACAAATTACGTATATAGTTAAGTCCGCTAAATCCCTAAAC
>CAMWLV010000246.1 GCA_947175175.1 uncultured Lachnospiraceae bacterium | reverse complement strand
CTCATAATACACTCCCGGAACACCAAGGTAATATTGGATATCACTCTGTGCATAGCGGAACAGAAGAAGCTGTCTATAATTATAGTATGCGTGCAGGACAAAAGAATTCGTTGCCAATTCATGGTACTTTGCCGACAATATCACTACATCCCGCGGCCGAATCAAAATAGTCTGTGCCTCTGGACAGATATGAATCTCCGGATAAAGCCTGCGCAGCTGCTGCCATTTATCCTCATGAATTTCCTCGCAAAGTTCGTCGCCTCCTGTCTGTTCAGCATGCTTTGCCTCTCGAATCTCATTGTACTCTGACGCAGGAGTGATACTATCTGATGCTGGATAATCATCCCTGAGCACACAGACACCCCTGCGTGTTCCATACAGTGGTATCTCTACTCTCATACACCGCGCAAAATCCACCTTGTCATTCCACTTCATTTTCTCCATACCATAACCTGCTTTGATAGATATTTCGCCCAGCAGGATTCTCTCATCATAGATATTGACAGCATATACCTTACAATGATCACCACACTGCAGCGGCACCCCCCTGAGTCCTACGCTGATGCCATCATTCTCCACCCGCAGAAATCCAATATTGCGCTCTTTTTTTCCGTTATTCATATAATCAATATAAAAAAACTGCATACACTGACTCCTCCCACTCGCCCAGTTATACTAATGTATGTCCACAGAGACGAGCATATGCATTTCTATACTGTTTTCCTGAGATTTAAGGCAACTATTTCGTTCTTACCTTTCCATCTCATAGGCAGCCGTTTCGCCAGATAACGCATAGCCCCTGTTCCGATGATATACATTGTGTCTTTACAAGTGCTTATTGGCAAAAGTTGGTTGACTTCACTTCGTTAGATTGGTAAAATAGTAACAGCTACATACAGAAGAAAGGTAAGGTGTAATCTATGCAATATAAAACAAGTGGAACATGTTCCCAACTAATTGATTTTGAGGTTGAGGACGATATCATAAGATCAGTGGCATTTACAGGCGGGTGTAATGGCAATCTGAAAGGAATCTCCGCTCTGGTTTCCGGGATGAAGGTTGATGATGCCATTTCAAAGCTCAAGGGCATCAAATGTGGATACAAAAATACTTCCTGCCCTGACCAGCTGGCACGTGCATTGGAACAATATAAGACGGGCGCAGTAAATTGAAAAATATGGTAACTATTCATTATAATTGGAAAATATAAAAATATTGAATATACTATCATATATATTTCCATCATGAAAAAGAAATCGGAGGCTTTAAGATATGAAACGCATCGTCTTTACTGGTGGTGGTTCTGCCGGCCATGTGACTCCAAACATTGCTCTATTTCCAAAGCTTAAGAGCATGGGCTATGATATCCATTATATTGGCTCCTATGAAGGTATCGAAAAAAAACTGATTGAAGATTACCGCATCCCATATTACGGGATTTCCACTGGAAAACTCAGAAGATATTTTGATATCAGAAATTTCAGCGACCCTTTCCGTGTGCTCAAGGGATTTGCAGAAGCCAGAAAAATATTAAAAACCCTCAAACCTGATATTGTGTTCAGCAAAGGAGGGTTCGTGAGTGTACCTGTTGTCCGCGCTGCAGCGATGTTAAAAATCCCCTGCATCATCCATGAGTCAGATATGACACCTGGACTCGCCAACAGCCTGTGTATTCCTGTTGCCCAGAAAATCTGCTGCAATTTCCCTGAGACACTGCAGAGCCTGCCTGCCGAAAAGGCAATACTTACAGGTTCCCCCATAAGAAACGAACTTACCAAGGGAAACAAGGAAAAAGGTCTGGAGATGTGCGGCTTTAATACCGCAAAACCTGTCATCATGGTCATAGGCGGCAGTCTTGGCGCTGCTGAAGTCAACAAACTAGTCCGTGAGGCACTTCCAAAGCTGCTTGAGGATTTTCAGATCGTACACATATGCGGCAAGGACAAAATCGACAATCTGCTCCTCAACACAGAGGGCTATAAACAGTTTGAGTTCGTAAAAGATGACTTGAAGGATCTGTTTGCTATGGCAGATGTCGTTATATCGCGTGCCGGTGCAAATGCCATCTGCGAACTGTTAACTTTGCGAAAACCGAATCTCCTGATCCCGCTTCCTGCCCATGCAAGCCGGGGCGACCAGATTCTAAACGCAAAAAGCTTTGAATCACAGGGGTTCTCTATGGTCGCTGACGAAGATTATCTCACGGCTGTAACATTGACTGAAAAGGTTCATGAACTATACTTTACGAGACAATCCTATATTGAGGCGATGCAGAACAGCAAGATCAAGGACTCCACTGATATCATTATCGCATTGATCGAGAATACTGTAAAACAGAAGAATGGAAAATGATTTTGAATGAATAAGCAGGAGCCTGATCTGGAAAGCGCTCCTGCTTCCATTTTACTTTTTCTGTTGCCTGTTTTTTGTCCATTCTGCCTGTCAGTGATTTGAGCCATATGTGATTCCTTTCATCCTGCCTCCTCCTATTGCAGATGTACTCATTTGAAATGCCCCTTTTTTGAGCCTTTGCACCATGTTTTCGTGCAGGCCTGTCCACATCCGGTGGGAGCTCCTTCCCTTTATAGCATTCCAGGACAAACGTTTCGTCCAGCTCAGCGACCTGTTCCAGGATTACGGGGGTAGAATCGATCATGTCCTGCAGGGCAAGCAGTATTTTATGACGCTTAGCAGTGAGGGCAGATTTCAAAATCGGTGCTTTCCAGATCCAGTGCTTCGAGTGCCGCATTAAGCAGTTTTTCAACTGCACGATCAGAAAGCTGCTTTATACATTCAAATAAATGTTTCCCATAGAAACAACCCATTTTCAAACTAACACCACATTATTTTAGATGGCATATCCAAAACTCTATCACATATCTCTAGGATTTTAGGTCTATGAGTTATAATAATTGC
>CAMWLV010000245.1 GCA_947175175.1 uncultured Lachnospiraceae bacterium | reverse complement strand
CTGACTGTTGCAGGTTATTTTGCAGACGGTTTTATGGGAAGCTCCATGATTGACATGAAAAGTTTTCTGATAAACGGAGAAGATTATGTTGCCATGCAGAAGGTGGGCTCCACTGCGGCAGAAGTGGATGTGCTGGCGCGGGAAGGCGCCATGCTGCATATTTTCCAGAAACCGGAGAGTAACCTTTCGGCATTGGATTTCCACAAGGCGATCCAAGACGGGTCAGATGTCTCGCTTTATACGGAATTTACCTACAGGAAGGAATCCATTTTGAATTACATGCTTTTGCTGCAGAACATTCTTTCCGGATTTCTGATCGCCTTTTCTGTTGTGCTGTTTATTGTTTGTATCATTGTGACAGGACATAGCTTATCGGCAGTAGTGGAGCAGGATAAAAAGGATATGGCGATCCTAAAGACTTTGGGGATGCCCGGAAAGGAAATCAGGAATGTATACCTGTCGCTTTATGGGGGAGTCATTCTGGCAGGATTGGTTCTTGGGCTGATCCTAGCTGAATGGATCGCAGCCGGAATGGCAGGGGGCCTGGTATCCTCCACGGGAATGCTGATTGCCGTAAAGCTGCCTTTCCTGCTCAGTTTATCGCTGCTCATAGTGCTGGTCCTACTTTTTGCGGCCTTCTTGATCCTGCGGACAGGAAAGATACTGAGGGTCGCCCCCATGGAGACCATCAGGGGCGCGGCAGGGGAAAAACGGGTGAGGACAGCGCTCCGTCATAGATTTTTGGAATGGGATATTGCCTTGCGGGAGCTTGGCTATGGAAAAAAGAATTATATTGCGCTATTTCTGATATCTGTATTTTTAACCATTTTTCTGGCAGTGATCGGGCGGATGGAAACGTGGCTTGGACCAAACGGGGAGGGGCTGATGAACGCTTTCAGTGTGGCGGAACATGACCTTGGGGTGCAACCCTTTAACAGGGAGGTGCCGATGGATGAGATTGAACGGGTCATAGAATGGTATTCGCCTATTCGGGAAACTTACGAGCTGGCCATGGAGAGCGTTACGGTAAATGGGCAGGAATATGAGGCAAATGTGCTGAATGACACGGAGTGGTTCCATATTTTAAGGGGCCGTGTCTGTGATGGGGACAGTATCCTGATCACGGATATCGTGGCAAGTGAGCTGCTGCTTTCCATAGGGGATACCGTGCGTGTGTCGGCAAACGGACGGACCGGGAATTATCAGGTGTCGGGGATTTACCAGTGTGCAAACGGTATGGGCAGCAACATTGGTATGAGTATGGGGGGATATTCTAAAATCGGTGATATTACCGGCTATATCTGGTGTTATCACTATATTCTGGAAAATGGAAATATGCAGGACTTTGCAATGAATTATCTGCAGGAGCATTATCGTGGGATTGATGTCCATACAAACAGCTGGTCGGGATTAGATGGAATTGTTCTTATGATGCATACCCTGATCGTGGTGATTTACCTGATTGCAGCGGTATTTATTATGGTCTCAGTGGCGCTTATCTCCGGGAAATTGCTACAGTCGGAAACAGGAAATATGGCTGTTTACAAAAGTATGGGTTTATCCACAGAAAGACTCCGGCTTTCATTCTCGCTTCGTTTTCTGGCAGTGGTTACGACAGGCACAGTTGCAGGTCTTTTGCTCTCTGCCGTTTGTGCCGATGGGCTGATTGGAAGGCTGTTCCGGTCATTTGGGATCGGAGATTTCCATTCGGGGTTCAGTATGATGGGTATACTGTTGCCGTTTATTGCCATACCGCTTTTATTCTTTCTTTTTGCGTGGACTTTTTCTGTGAGGTTAAAGCAGGTGAGCATAGTGACTTTGATAACTGAGAATGATGATTAAAAGGAGACGACGAACATGAAAAAAAACAATCTGAAAACTTTGACTGTGATATTTGCCCTTGGCCTGTCGGTACTGACCGGTTGCGAAGCGGGGACGAAAGATCCGGGAGAACCGCCCGCAGAGGTAATCAGCGGGAAAAGTACAAATGTGGAAAATAATTCGACACAGACAGGGAGCAGTACCAACGAGGAGGAAACGGATAAAGGGGATGTGTCTGGGGATGAAATTCTGGCAGATGCCATATCTGTCCGTATTGGAAGGGACGGCACTACGGAATGGAATGTAGATATGTATAACAACGCTGCTGCTTTAACCATGCTGGATTATCTTTCTGGTTCCGCGCTACTGTTCCCTACTTATTCCTATGATGAAGAAGGCGGGTTTGTAGCGCAAAGTGTCCGGGGAAGTTATACCAGGGATGACGAAACAACCATAGCTGATGTAAGAACCGGTGAATTGTATCTGTTTAGCGGCGGGCAGCTTCGTTTTTATTTCAAAGACATAGAAGGGGCAAACATCACCGCAACGCCGGTAGGTTATTACACAGATACGGAAGGTCTGACGGAAGCTGTGCAGGAGGCCTATACATCTAATTTGAATGATGAATGGGGAGTGGATGTGTATTTTTGGATAACAAAGACACTAGAGTAAAATTGCACTTGTTCTTACTGTACCGAGGGTTGTCCAAAGAAGATTGCCATTCCACAGTATTTCTCATTTGCTTATTGTTGAAAATTTGAAAGAAGTTTCCACACATTTTGATCGCTGATACAGTAGTTGGTCTTTTACAGGAAAACAAGAGGCATGAACATGAAAGTAAGAATAAATGGAGTCTATTACTTATGTGCATCTGTATCAGTTTCTTGCTTGCGGGCTGTACGGGCAATCCGTCAGAAGGAGAAACGCTTGATGTGGTTGCAGGAGATACGTCTGCTCAGGAGTCAGATGTACCAGCAAATAATACAGAAGATGAAGCTGAAACAATGAGTGAGGAGAGTTCAGATATATTAGAAAACGTACGTGCAACAATCTACTTCCGTGATTGAAATGAAATGGAGATTGAAAAAGATGGAATATAGGATTAATAAGCGAACAGGTGACAAGATCAGCATTTTGGGGTTTGGAACTTCTTACATAGCCGAAGCAGGTGAAAAGGATGCTGTTGC
>CAMWLV010000244.1 GCA_947175175.1 uncultured Lachnospiraceae bacterium | reverse complement strand
TTATGGGGGGGCACGGCGAGAAGGATATCAGAAAGCGTGTGCAGGAAAAAGTAGTGTCGGCAGCACATCAGGAATACAATTCAAGACATGTGTTATCAAATGTGACTGACCAGATCAAGGACGGCAAGGATATCTTTGGCAGAAATGCACAGTTTGTCCGCTGTGAGATTGATGAGAGCTTTCCGCGATACATCAGAGAACACCAAAAAGAGCTTGATTTTCTTATTATGCATGAGGAAAAAGGGACTGAGAAAGCACTGCGCAGGACAAAGATGACAATAAAAAACACATGTTATAATATTCTTGTGGCGGCAAAGCGGATATGCAGAAAGATTCTTTGCAAATAGTGTGAAAGGAAATGGACAAGAATATGGGGGTTAAGGTTTCAATATGCATTCCCTGCTACAATAATGCGGACGAGGTAGGGCGCCTGTTGAAGTCCATATACAGTCAGGATTACACTGATTTTGAGGTCAATGTGTCAGATGACTCGACAGATGACGCGACGGAAAAGCTCGTCAAAATGGATTATCCAAGGGTAAATTATCGGCACAACCAGAAACCATATGGGCATATCTTTAACTGGAACGCTGCGATTAAGATGGCAAAGGGCGAGTACATTAAGATTATGTTCAGTGATGACTGGTTTACGGACAGTGCAAGTCTGGGGGCATATGTGGAGCTTCTTGATAAAAATCCCGATGCGATGCTTGCGTTTGCAGGCAGCAGACAGGTGATGCTGGACGGACAGGACATCAGAGCCTTGCATCATGTGACAGCACAGCATCAGACTAGATATTATGACCGGTGTGCAAACCAGGATTTTATAGACAGGCTTAAGAGTGATTATCGGAATCTGTTTCTCGGGAACCAAATTGGTGCTCCAAGTGCCATAATCTACCGCAGAGGCGGTGAATTGACACTTTTTGATGAACAGAGCAATTGGGCATCGGACATGTTTCTCTATTTTGAGCTGCTTGGGAAGAGTTCTGTCTTTGCCTATACAACAAAACCGCTGGTCTCGATTGGCGTGCACGAAAATCAGTATACAGAGAGCTTTTCGGAGCGGGATAAACGTATTTACAACGATTATAGGTATATGTATACAAAGTATCATCTGCAGGAAAGTGCGGCGTGCAGAGAATATTTTACAGAAAAGTTTCTCATTAAGTATCATATGGGCTGTAAGGAAGCAAAAGAACTGGGTATTGGCTGGAATGTATGGCTGTGTAAGTGGATCGCAGAGCAGAAAGCAACAGTACAATGTTTCCTGCAGAATCGGTTTCGGAAAAAGTAATTTTTTGAGTTGTTGTAAGAATGCTAAGAAGGTATTAGAATTGATTTGGCGGGGGACGCGTAATGAGTGACGACCGGATGAAAAAAACAGGCGAAGCCTGTTTCTGGCTTGGATTGTTGATAGAATTGTTTATTGTGATCATTGACAAAAGTGCATATATCAATCCGCTGGAAAGCCAGCTGTTTCGATTGACTTTTTTGTTGTTCTGCATGAAGATTGCACTGACGAAGTATTCGACGAAAGAATGGCTGTGTGTCCTGTTGTTCGGATCCATTATGTTTGTGTCGTATCTGATCAATGAGAAGGATGAAACAGTAAGAGTGATCGCATTTATCGCAGCATGCAAGGGAATGGATATCAAAAAGGTCATGAAAGTGGTATTCTGGGTAACACTGACAGGCTGTGCGGTGTTGGTCGTTCTATCGCTGACAGGAGTGTACGGGACAATAACACTTACAGCTGACTTTGGCAGAGGAGGACAGCTTTTGGAGACGAGGTATATACTCGGAATGGGACATCCAAATGCACTGCATTGTATGATCTGGATGCTGATTGTGTTAGGCGTATACAGTTATGCAGATGTGTTGAAGTGGTATCATTTTGCAGTGTTTATGGCAATGGATTTCGTGTTGTTTTTTCTGACAGATTCAAAAACGGGTGTTATAGTATGGATATTTTTTGTTGCACTGGCTTTTGTTATGCGGTACAGTAAAAAATGCAGGGAGAATAAAAGTATATATATCCTGGGTACTGTGATCGTGTTGGGCTGTGTTGTGTTTGCAATGATCGGTTCCCATGTGGAGAACACGTATTTTACGCCGGACAGCCTGATGCATAAGCTTGACAAGGTATTAAACGGCAGATACCAGAGCTGTTATGCGGTTGAGGCAGCAAGGCTGGAGAACTGGAAATTGTTTGCAGCGCCGGAAAACACAGAATACTTTGATGCAGGATTTGTTCGGTTGTTTTACTGGTATGGGATTGTTCCTGGAATAATTTATATTGGGATGAATATCTACTTATTGTATCAGAGTTACAGGGAAAAGGATTATGTCATGTTCACAATGCTAGTGGCCTTTTCCATCTATAACCTGATGGAAGCGCATTTTATTTCTGTATATATTCTAAGAAATTGTCTGCTGGTGCTGATGGGATATTATTGGTACCAGCCATTTGAGAAAAAACCCGCGTTTGAAGGATATTTTTGGCAGGTCAAAGGTCTGCTGGGGAAGGCGTAGGAGATGAAGCTGGTGAGTGTAATTGTGTTGTCATATCGTTCGGCTGAAACGATCATTGAGACGCTTGACAGCATAAAGAATCAAACATATCCAAATATTGAACTGATTATCACAGATGACTGCTCCCCTGACAATACAGTGCAGGTGGTTCAGGCGTGGATTACGGAAAACGAAGGGGCATTGACCGCCATAAAGCTAGTCACATCAGACAAAAACACAGGACTTCCTGCGAATATCAACAGAGGACTTAAGGTGGCAGAAGGTGTATACTACAAGGGGATTGCAGGTGACGACTATATGACCGCAGATGCCATTGAAAGTTATGTCAGATTTTGTGAGGAGAATCCCAATACATTTCCAATTGCGAAGGTGCAGTTGTTTAATGAAAAAAATCCAGATGCAGTGTATTCAGATGTGCAGGGATATTGTGACAGATGTTATGAATTTGCAAAGCTGGATTATCGGGAACAATATAGATTGTTATTGATCCAAAACAGGATTGTGGCGCCATCGGCCACCTTTTATACGATGGATTTTATCAGGAAAGCTGGCGGTTATGATGAAAGCTATCGATGGTTTGAAGACTATCCGATGAACCTGAAGGCAATGCATGCAGGTTATCGGTTTGGTCTGCTGGACAAGCAGCTTGTGTGGTATCGTATGTCTGACAAATCAGTGACAG
>CAMWLV010000243.1 GCA_947175175.1 uncultured Lachnospiraceae bacterium | reverse complement strand
TTTTTCAATCTGACAGATATAGAAAAGCGGTGGGCGATTGGTCTGCCGCTTTTCAGCTACACATAAATCACAAACTAATCACAAATGTATCACAAAAAAGGGTGGTATTCTTTAGATACATATAAAGAAAGGAGGGTGTTTATTTTAATGAACACAAAGAATCTACTTGTATTAGCCCTTGGTGGGGTGCTGCTTGTGGGGAGTTTGGCTGGATGCAGTACCATGGCAGCATCTCAGGGCGGCGGCACTTCCCTACCCGGCACGATTTCTCCGCAACCCTCAAACGCGTCCGCTCCGACCTACTATGCTGTCGTTGAGGATGAATTGGCGGACAACGATATTTCCTATGAGGAACAATTCAAGCCCTATGCGCAGTTTGGACTGACATATGATGCTGGCAAAAACGAGCTGCAATATAACGGCAAGGTGGTTAGGTGGTTTGAGGACTACTATACCGTAGGAGACGACACACAGGCCGGTAAGGATTTCTTTAATGAAAACGGCGTAGTAGACGTTTATGCTGTCCGTGACTTTAGTAGTTTGGTCCGTTCCGAGGATGGTTCCTTTGATCCCGGCGGAAAGCTGATTGGTGTAAAAGAGTTTACGGCAGAAGAATTTGCTGCCCGCGACATTGATGCAATTAAAAATCCGCCCCCTATTGTTGCTGTGAGCGGCAATCCGACATCTGCATGTGAACTGGAAACTATGGCAGAAGAATATGCAGCGTTCGGCGTTACTTATGATGCCAAAGAAAATCAGTGGTATCTTAACGGTGAAAAGGTTCGGTTCTTCCGGGACGTGTTGACATCCAACGGCGAAAGTATGACCAACGGAAAATTTCATGGAACAATCCGCACTTTGGAGAGCGCAAACGGCACAATAGACATCTATACGGTTCGTGACTTTGCAAAACTGGACGCTTCCGCGAATGGTACGTTGATCGGCATTGAGAAATTTAGTCAAGCAGAATTTGACGAACACACGCAGTCAAGTAAAGAGGTACAAACTAGCTCTGGTGAGTGTGTTGTAACACAAGAGTAAAGAATTGCCGGACAGGGAGATGGAATGAAAAAAGTATAACAGGGAAATAAACCCTATACGATTTGGCAAAGGTCGGTTGTTTCGCCAAATCGTATAGGGTTTTCCATGTATTTCCGATCTGTTAAATGTAACTATAGAATAAATGCACACTTGAGCTTTTCATAGCTTTCATTACTTATAACGTGTTCGATAGAGCAGGCATCTTTTCTGGCAATTTCGATAGGAACACCCATTTGAGAGAACAGACTGGTGAAAAAGCTGTATCTTTCATAGATTTGTGCTGCTAATGCCTTCCCTTTGGGGCTGAGATGCAGCCTGCCGCTATTATCCATTGTTATATAATCTTTGTTCCGTAATTGCTTCATAGCAACTGAAACACTCGCTTTTGAAACCCCCATGTATTCTGCGACATTTACTGAATGGACATCACTTGATTTTATCTGCAAGATAAAAATTGCCTTCAGATAATCCTCTTTGGATTTCCCCAATTCCAAGTCAATCCGCCTCCTTTGGTATTTCTGCTGATAATGCATGGTTTATCCTTACTGCAAAAAATGCGGTAAGGATTGTGGTGAAAAGGTCTGCCGCTGGCTGTACCCATATCACGCCAGACAGACTAAACAGATGCGGCAGTGCAATAATCAGAGGGAAAAAGAAAATGCCCTGTCTGCTCAAACTGAGCACACTTCCTACAAGGCTCTTGCCAATGGCAAGATAAAGGGATGCATATACCATTTGGAAACCGAATGTGGTAAATAACACGGCATTGAGCCTGAGAGCTGTTTCTGCTAAAGCAAGCATTTCTGTATCTGTTCCAAAGAGGGATACGATTGGATTTGCAAATACAACAAGAACGATGCCTGCAATCACGCAGAATGCAGTTGACCAGATCATACAGAGTTTGATGGACTTTTTCAATCTGTCAAACCGCCCTGACCCATAGTTGTATCCTGCAAACGGCTGGAAACCTTTCAAAAACCCAAAAACAACATAGGTCACAACTGTCATAATACGGGTGACTGCTCCCATAGCTGCAACCGCATAATCGCCATAAGGTTTTGATGCGGTATTGATGCTCCCCATAGCCGCGCTTGCAAGAAGCTGGAATAGAAGTACAGGAATGCCTATTTTCAGGACTTCCGTATAGATTGTTTTTGAAGGTGCTATATTCTTAACGGAAATTCTTAAAACACCTTTCTTTTTTGCTATGTATCCAATGTAAAGCGCCATGTTGATGCATAGAGAAATAACTGTTGCGACAGCCGCTCCCTCGATGCCTAAATCCATACCATAGATCATAACAGGGTCTAAAATCACATTAGCAATGCTTCCTGTCAGCATAGCGATCATTGTGAATTTTGTAGCTCCCTGGGCTGTAAGCAGATTATTCATCATAACAGTAAATACGTTGATGATCGAGCCGGTCACGTAGATTCGGGCATAGGCTCTTGCATAGGGCAGGATCGTTTCCGTTGAGCCCAAAGCCGTAAGTACAGGGTCAAGGAATACCAAAATGCCTATGATGATGACCGCGCCTACGAAAAGCCCTGAAAAAAGCGCGGTGGAAGCTGTTCTGTCTGCCTGTTCATTATCCCCCTTTCCAAGCAGCCGTGATATGTATGAGGAAGCCCCTGCCCCGAACATCATGCCCAGCCCTATAATGATCTGCACGATTGGGAATACGACGGATACAGCCCCCATTTGGCTCATGCCAAGACCGCCGACAAAATACGCATCAATAGCGTTATATAGGGCGGAGATCAGCATACCAACCATTGTCGGTATCCCTAACTTAAGTAATGCGGAAGCAACGTCTGCTTCTTCCAGTAAATAGATACGGTTTGATTTTCCTGTCATTTGAATATCCTCCTAAATGTTAATTTTTATATTACCGGTGCAGGCTTAGACGCTCACACCGTATAATACCTTTGATGGCGAGATGGCATTCCGGATTTTCTGACCTGACTTTTTCCGTTATGCTGTTCCGGATTTCATCTTCTCTTTTTTGCAGTCCGGCAGGATATACCATGTCAAAGGCTGCGCTAAAGCCGGGGCCGTTTTCGATGAGCCGGAAATTGTCCACCCGGATTTCATCACTGTATTTTTTCAGGACAGAGTATATTTGTTCTGTAATGGCGTGGGTAAGCGCTTCATCTTGCAGAAGGTAATCAATCTGTATGAAGCAGTCACAATGGAACTTCCGGTACAGCTCAAAAGATATCTGGTGGGCTGCGATGTAGAGTTTCCCGCCGTCTTTTCTGTATCCTTCAATGCGCATGGAGACTACAAAGTACCCAAAGCCATAA
>CAMWLV010000242.1 GCA_947175175.1 uncultured Lachnospiraceae bacterium | reverse complement strand
AACATTGACTCGGAGGAGGAAGGGATTCTTTTGACGAGCTGTGCAGGTGGTATGAGAACGGATTGCCACATTCCGGTTACAACGGAGACAAATGATGGAGGAATATTCCTGAAAGTTTCTGTAGGTGGGCTTTTGGGTGGACATTCCGGCACAGAAATCAATAAAGAACATGCAAATGCCATCAAACTGCTGGGAATCACATTGCAGCAAATCCGCAAGAAAGTTCCATTCAGGCTGGCAGAGATCAGCGGCGGGGAAAAGGATAATGCGATTCCACGTGAGGCAGCAGCTGTTATATGCCTTGCAGCAGATAAAAAAGAAGACTTTATTGCAGAGTTGAACAGGATAGAAGCAGAAGAGAAAAATGAGAAGAAGTCTAAAGAAAAGAATTTGTGCATAAAAGTAGAAGGGGCAGAGAGGAATGCGACAGTAGTATTTGAAAATGATAGTACTGATAGGATTTTGTCGTTTCTTGTTCTGGTTCCGAACGGAGTGATGGCTATGAGTGCGGATATAGACGGATTGGTTGAAACATCGTTGAATGTCGGCATATTAAAGACTTGTGACAATGAAGTGGTTGCAAGCAGCGCCATCAGGAGTGCAATCGAGACTGCAAAGCATAAAGTCAACCTTCAGCTGGAAACGTTGACCGGAATTTTTGGCGGATACACAGAAACGCACGGAGAATATCCTGGCTGGCAGTTTGATCCAGACTCAAAGCTAAGGGCTGATATGGTAAGGATATACAAAGAAATGTTTGGTAAGGATGTGCAGGTGGAGGCGCTTCATGCCGGTCTTGAATGCGGCATCATGATATCAAAGATTCCAGGGCTTGATTGTGTATCTTTTGGCCCGAATATCTTTGATATTCATACTACGGAAGAACGTCTGAGTATCTCTTCAACGGCAAGAATGTGGGAATATTTGCTGGAAATCCTCAGGCAAAAATAGGAGTAAGAACTAGGAGAAAACAGAATGGCAGAGAACTTTAGAGAATTTAATCCCGGAAACGGTTCGGGGAATGAAGGAAATAACACGCGAAATAAGACATCGAGAAAAGGCAGCAGATCCTATGGTAAAATAGTTGCAAGTATAGTCGGTCTGTTGATATTTGCTGTATTGGCGTTGGAGTCCGTCTACTCTATTGGGGAGCAGGAACAAGGGGTGGTTACTACATTTGGTCATGCTGGCAGTGTAGTGACATCGGGTCTGCATTTTAAGATTCCTTTTGTACAAAGAGTGACAAAAGTAAATACCACAATTTTAGGATTTCCCATCGGATACAGATCAGGCGGTGATGACAGCGCCAGCCAGGAACAGATCGATGATGAATCACTGATGATCACTTCGGATTTTAATTTTGTAAATGTGGATTTTTATGTAGAGTACAAGGTGTCTGATCCTGTGAAATATCTGTATAATTCCAGACAGCCTAAGGAAATACTCAAAAACATTGCCCAGTCCTGCATCAGAAATATTATCAGCAATTACATTGTGGACGATGTGATTACCACTGGAAAGAGCAAGATACAGGCTGAAATTAAGGAAATGATCATAGAGAAACTCGAAGAGCAGGATATCGGTTTAATGCTTGTCAATATCTCAATGCAGGACGCGGAGCCGCCCACAGAAGACGTCATAGAGGCGTTCAAGGCAGTCGAGACAGCAAAGCAGGGCAAGGAAACTGCGATCAACAATGCCAATAAATATAGAAATGAAAAGCTGCCCGAGGCGAGTGCAAAGGCAGACCAGATCACACAAGAGGCTGAAGCTGCTAAGCAGGCGCGGGTGAATGAAGGAATTGCGCAGGCGGCAAGATTTAATGAGATGTATGCGGAGTATGAGAAGAATCCGCTTCTGACAAAGCAGAGAATGTTCTACGAGGCAATGGAAGAAGTACTTCCAGGTGTAAAGCTTATCATTGATGATGGAAGCGGTGATCTGAATAAAACGCTGTATCTCGATGAACTGCAGTTGGAGGATATCACAGGTAACAAGTCTGAAGCTTCTTCGAGTGAAGCCAATACACAGGAGGGACAATAGACATGAAGAAAAAGTTTAGCAGTATATTTGGCATCATCATTTTGGTGGCGGCTCTTGTGGTGCTGGCAAATTCGGCATTTATCATCAAGGAAAACCAGTATGGATTAGTGCGTGAATTTGGAAGAATTGAGAGAGTGATATCGGAATCGGGATTATATTTTAAGGTGCCGTTTATACAGGAAAAAGATACTGTCTCCAAGGAATTGCTGCTCTATGATATTGCCAAGTCAGATGTAATCACGCAGGATAAAAAATCGATGATCGTAGACAGCTTCGTCCTGTGGCGGGTCACGGATCCAAAGGTTTTTGCGCAGACGCTGAATACGTCCAGCCAGAACGCTGAGGGCAGGATCAATGTGGCAGTTTATAACTCGATCAAAAATGTGATAAGCAGTATGACACAGGCAGACATTATTGCAGCAAGGGGTCAGAAGCTTACCAATCTGATCATGGAAAATGTCACCGGGATTAATCAGTATGGAATCGAGATTACCACGGTTGAGATCAAGCTTCTTGATCTGCCGGAAGACAATAAGAATGCAGTCTTTGAGAGAATGATATCAGAGCGTGAGAATATCGCAGCAACATACACGGCAGAGGGAAATTCTGATGCACAGAAAATCCGCAATACGACGGACAAGGAAACGGCGTTGATGATCTCGGAAGCAAACAAGAAAGCCGAAATATTGAAAGCGGAAGGTGAAGCGGAATACATGCGGGAGATCGCAGCTGCATATGATGGAGATATGAAAGCAGATTTTTACAGTTTTACTAGAAGCTTAGATGCGTTAAAAAACTCCATAAAAGGTGGGAATAAGACGATTATTCTTGACAAGGATTCACCGATCACACAGATTTTTTATAACAGATAAGAATTATCGTGATAAGAATTATCGTGATAAGAATTATCATGCCTGCGGTAAAAGAATTCTTACCGCAGGCACGATATAACATAGACCAATGCTGTGTGCTATGCCTCTGACGTGGAGCTGCCAAGTCTCATATAGAAACAAATCAGATATAGGCCGCATACGCCTACAAGCGCATAGATAATTCTGGAGAGCCATGTCATGCTGCCGAAAACAGTAGCGACAAGATTAAAGTCGAAGAAGCCAATCAATCCCCAGTTTACTGCACCAATAATTGCAATGGTCAATGCGATGCCATCAATTAATTTATTACCCATATTTTCGCCTCCTCCAAGAATAGGATTACCATATATGATGGGGATTATACATTAGATAAAGATTTTTTATTGTCACTTTTTGTCAATGAATGTCGATGAAAAAAGTAGATTCATATAATTAATTCATAAAATTTATGTAAATAAATTGAAATATGGGAGTT
>CAMWLV010000241.1 GCA_947175175.1 uncultured Lachnospiraceae bacterium | reverse complement strand
CACCCCTCAAGATTGAGGGGCTGGGGGAGTTGATGTGTCGAAGACACTTTTTTATCAATAGATGATAAATTGACACCTGCTACATTAAGAATTGCCTTTAATGAAAGATATTCTTCCTTCAATTCGGCATATGTTTCTGTAGCATTTTCTTTTTTTGCTAAAAGCATATACTTTTGAATTTTATTAAAATCATCTATAGCAGCCTTAGTAATTTCAAGACCATTTGGCATAATAATCACCTGCTTTCTTTGTGGTTATTGATATGTTATCTGTATTATATCAATAAACGCAAGAAGTGTAAAGCATGAATCAAATGCAAATTTTATTCATAATTATCTATTGACAAAAAGGTTTAAAAGTTTTAGACTATAATTAGTTTAAGACTTTTAAACCTTTTTGGAAATGTAATAACAAAGGAGGATTAGACAAATGGTTACATACATCATGACAGAGGCGGAGAATCTGCTGGCAGAGTTAATCTGGGAGAAGGAGCCGCTTGGGAGTGGGGAGCTGGTAAAGCTGGCGTCACAGCGGCTGGGGTGGAAAAAGTCAACGACGTATACAGTGTTGCGCAAGATCTGTGAGAATGATATTTTCCAGAACAAGGGTGCTGTGGTAACATCAAAAGTCAGCAAGGAGGAGTACACGAGGAGAAAGGGGGAGCGTTATCTTGAGGAAAATTATAATGGCTCTCTGCCAAACTTTGTGGCAGCTTTCTTAAAGAGAAAGAAGCTTAGTAAAAATGATATCGAGGAGCTTGTAACATTGATTGAGGAGTATAAGGATTAAGATACAAGAGGGGATGGGAAGCAGATATGCAGGGAGATTTATTCATCAGGATAGTAAATATCAGTATGGTCAGCTGCTATACGATCGTGGTAGTGATGGTACTTCGCGCTTTGCTGTTGCGATGGGAGAGGAAGTATGTATACCTTTTGTGGTTTGTGGTCTTTGTCAATCTCTGTATTCCGTTTCGCCTTGAAGGTCCATTCAGTCTTGTGCCGGCATGGATTGCAGATTTTGATATCGCTGGAAGAAGTGAGGGCAGGCTGTCAGGTAGATCAGAGGGAAAAATAGATTATCTTCCAAATGAACAGATCGTGGCGGCGGAGATGATAAGCAGTGATCAGCACTTTTATACATCAGCGGAAGAAGAGTCAGTTACAGATCTAAATGGAGTTCCGGGGACTGACTCGAATAGTGAGACGACGTATATAAAAGGTGAATTAGAGGGAAAAACAGACTTTATTCCGAACGAACAAATTGTGGAGACAGTAAGTATAAGTTCACACAATGATATATCAGCTGTGGAAGGTGGGGTTCCAGGTACTGATATAAATCACGAGGTAACTTATCATGATTATTACACAAATGACGGTCGGGGGAAGAATGCACGAAAATCAATTCTAGTACTTGTGTGGGGAATCGGTGTAATCCTGTTGGCAGCAGGAAATATACGAGCAGTTTGGAAGCTCCAGGGAAAGCTAAAGAACGCAGAGCCATTTTCAGGAGACAGCAGTTTTGATGAGCATGCTGATAGAAATATCAAAACAGTAGATGGAATCGAATCGCCCTTCCTGTGGGGGGTGTTTTCCCCAGTGATTTATCTGCCGCGGTCAATGGATGCAAGAGAGCATATGTACATCATTGCTCATGAGAATTATCACAGAAAAAGGAAGGATTACATTTTTAAACCGTTGTTTTTTACAATCACAGTGATTCACTGGTTCAATCCGTTGGTGTGGGCAGCCTATCTTTTATTTGTGAGGGATATGGAGATATCCTGTGATGAGGCTGTGATTGCTAATGCGGACGAGGACATTAGAAAAAAGTATGCAGAGAGCCTGTTGAAATATGCGGCAAGGCAGAATGGATATACACTGACACCGATCACGTTTGGAGAACCTTCGCTGAAATGCAGAATTAAGAATGTGCTGCAGTATAAAGAGAGAAATGAGATGATTTCTATATTGATTCTGTGTGTTGTGATTGTTGTTATGGCTGGGCTGTTTTTTGATCCACAGCAGGGAAAGTTGATGATGCTGCCTTCTGGTCTGGAAAATGTACAAATAACACAAGGCATATCGGATCCATTAGCAGCAGATTATGTGGATAAAGGAGCTGTGGATTCTGATATGAAAGATTTGGCAGGCAAGAAGAAGTTTGTGAGTAGAGCACGAAAGATAAGACGAAGCAGACTATTATCTGATTGGGCAAAAGTTCAGGGGATAGACACAAGGCAAAAGAGAAGAATGAGTGCATAACAAACAAAAAATCGGATTGCAGGTTTTGGAACCTTCAATCCGTTTTTATGGTTCAATGATCTATCACGCCGCATAATCAATATTTGCACCTTTGTATTTTGCAGCGTCAAGCTCTTTTTGATTTTTCGTATATGGATTGTCCTCATTGGCGTACTTGATCATCGTGTGGGTGACACCGCCGGAAACATATGTACGTCCGCATTCGGGACAAACTGAAGTGTGGATGGAAACAGATGCATTCAGCACCTTGCCGTCTTTCTGCGCTGCTTTCTTGTATGCATTGGATACATGTTCCCCCTCGTGGGCACGCACTTTCGCGCCTGCTGAGTCCGGCGAGATGTGGGAGGCTGTCTTGAAGGAGACATTCCCCTCGTCGGAACCGTCCTGATATTTGCGGTTTGCGCAGGTCTCACAGTCTTCTGGGGAAGAACGCTTTCCGGGTTTTTTGACCTTATCAGGGTCAGTGCTGTGTTCATCTGCTTTTTCAGACGGGTTCACAGCACTTGGCTCTGTACTGCCCTCCATCGGTCTGGCAGACGGATGGATCGTATTTGAATAGGGGGAGTAATTGGGATAGAATCCCGAAATGTTGCCGATTGTCATATGGCAGGCCTCCTTTTATATATTATTATTGTAACAGTTCATCTTCTTTTCTATCCAGCGCCAGAGCTTTCTCTTCGTGTTTGATCTCCCAGTGGATCAGGAACGTGAGGATACCACGCAGCAAGATTACGACACCCAGTATGCCGAGTTCTTCCCATTCGCGGACGACGACGGTACGCAGAACCTCGCTGCCCATCTTGAACTCAAGTGACAAAGCGATACCCTGTGCCAATTCCAGTCTGATGCGGGAATCATGCTTAATCCAGTAACAGAAGCATTTCACAGCCGTGAAGACTAGGACAGCAACACCGAAAAGTTCAAGAAGGATCGTGCAGATTTCGACAATATTAGTCAGCAATGCTTCCAGAAGCTTTATAATTGTGTGCATAAATCAATCCTCCTTGTGTGTACTGGTCATTTACTGTTAAAGTATATCACAGATACGGAGAAAAATACAGATATTATTTTGATAAAATTCTGAATGAAATTTATTTTTTTACTTGCATTCTATCCTGGCTGTGTTATAATTCTGTTTATGGGGATATAGCTCAGCTGGGAGAGCGATACGTTCGCAACGTATAGGTCACGAGTTCGAGTCTCGCTATCTC
>CAMWLV010000240.1 GCA_947175175.1 uncultured Lachnospiraceae bacterium | reverse complement strand
TTTTCCCAACTTTCGCCAGACCAACCCCTAGGTTGATCGCTGTGGTAGTTTTTCCAACTCCACCTTTCTGGTTTGCAATCGCAATAATTCTGTTCATAAATTTTCCTCCTAAAAATTTGATGATAGTTAATAATTGGTTACATAAATCTTAAAAGCTTTTAATCCTTTAAATAACTATTTAGTACACAAAAAAAGAACCATATAAGATAGGTTCTCGAAATTTGGATATCTGCTTTTATCATAAAAATTATCAGGTATTTAAGCTGGATATGGTGATCCTGAGCATTGTGATTCTATGTGTGATTGCCATGGGAATCTATGGACTTCTGAACTTGCTAGAAAAGAAAATTAGTTATTAGAACACAAGGGCAGACTTTATTAAGAATCTGCCCTTGCAACATATGCTCCTCTATACCAAAGCCATCATTACCCTGCCTGTACCTCTGTAGACATTCACAAGCCCTTCTCCCGACGCCGCAGAGCCAATGAGTGTTTTGGTCGTCCGCTCCACTGTGAAGCTCAGACTTGGCGACCAGCAGATCGCATAGCTTCCGTCAATCTTCAAAACATCATTGTCCAGATCAACGATCACAAGCTCTTCCTTCGGGCAGGGTGACTCCAATAAACAGATTCCATTTCCTTGTACACCAAGGTTAAACAGTCCTTCGCCTCCCGCTAAAGCCCCACTCACAGAGCCGATCGGCGTTGTTTTGAGTGTGAGTCCGACGCTTGCATAGTAATACCCATCATTCATCACCATTCCACCGCCCCATTCGCGTATGTCCTCGATGATCAGATGTTTATATGTAGGTTCCAGTATGAGCAGTCCATCTCCTGTGTACTCTGGTTTGATGCCCCTCTCACCAGTCACAGCTCCGCCAAATGCCTTCCGCACAAGGTCACCTGCACCTTTTACACCTGTCTCAACAGAAACATTTCCGACCATTACCTGCATTGCCCCTGCGCTGACGGTCCATCTATTGTTGTTCAGACTGATGATCGCCTGTCTTCTGCAGACATTCATTTTAGACGCATAATATTCTGTCACTACCTGTGATTTGTCTAACGATAAATCCCTGAGCATTTTTATGATGGTCACGCCCGCCTGCTCGTTTTCACATACGATCTCTACATTTTTGTTGTCGATCAAATTCATAATATTAGTTCCCATAAATCTCTCTCCTTGTAAATTTTTGTTAGAGCGTGTTTGAAAAATGCTCTATGAATGTAAATGAACATCTTAAGTATAACACACTTGCTTGTTCCTTTTCAATGCGTATTAACAGCATCGGACACATACTAAGGCTATTTCATTTTATAGTCCCTGTACCATATCCTATATAATTCCTTATCTGTATATTTCCCATGGACATATCTGTAAAAACCACTCCGAAAAGATGGAAAGGATTCCATCAATTTGTAATCACAGATCTCGAAGGAACAAAAATACTTTTTGTATGCCTTTCCAGATGGCACGATCAAAAAATTCCTGCGCACATACCTATTGGCACGTTTTTTCATTCCTCGGTTATAATCCCTGCAGCATGGGACATGTTTATAACTTCTGCTCATAACGCAAATCCCCCTGTATCTGCAATATATTACAAAATAATCTCATCCAGCACCCGCTCAAAAAACTTCAGAAAACCATCCTCCACAGCCACTTGATCTAATTCCTGCTCGGGAAGATCGTAATAATATTTTCCAGTCTTGATATCAATGGACAGGCTGTCTAGCGGAAATCCTTTCTTTCTGACCGCAGAATGTGGTTTGGATGCGATTAGAAATCTCTCACTCTCCATAGACGGTTCCATCGCTTCGAAAAGCTGCTTGGCATCATAGACAAAGCAGATCGCGTTTTTGTAGTGGGCAGTCAGATTCCCATATTTCTGTGCGAGTCCTGAATAATACTCCAGCATTTCTTTATCTGTGAGGTATTTGCCATGTACTGTCCGCACATGAATCCCCGGCTGGTCTTCTTCAGATACATTGTCGAAATACAGCCCGGAATCACACGAAAACACAGGTATGTGAAATGCATTGTAATATGCCACTGCTTTTTGGTGCGCATTCTCCAAAGGTGTACTCCCATCCTCTGGTACTTGTGGGATTTCTGTATCTAAATCCTTTAGACCAATAAGCTCTATGTCATATTTTTTGTTCAGACATTCCAAGCGCGTTTTCATCGCTGATAATTTTGCGGGATTTCCCGTTCCGTATAAAATCTTCATTTGTACACTGCTCCTTTTGTGACAGATAATAAATATCCATTTGCCATATGGATACTGCCATACACGAATGTTTCATTCTATATATGCATCGGATAGGGGAATGCCCTTTCTATGTGCAACCGAGCAGGGGAAACGCGTTTCCCCTGCTCACGCGCCGCCGATGCGCCACTCCAGCGGCATATTTCCCTTGCTTATGCAATTGCATCGGCATGCGCACAGAAAAAGACGCAGCCAAAGCCACGTCCCCTCAAAATAAAAGCTTCCAAAGGGACTCGAACCCTCGACCTACTGATTACGAATCAGTTGCGCTACCAACTGCGCTATGGAAGCCTGGTCTCAAAAATTACAACCACGAAAAATATTATATACGATTTGCAATGTTTTGTAAAGTAATTTTTTCAATTTTTCAAAATTTCTGGAAATGTCTTACCAAAAGGCACAATGCTGCCACGAACAGCATACACAACGTCCATTCAAGCCAAAATTTCCACTGAGGTTCTTTTTTCTTATTTTCCGGATGAGCGACCAAGTCTTCCGCAACCACCTCTGATGGCAGAATCTCCTGAAACTGCATAAATGCCTTAGTAGCAGTATTCTTGTCCGTAAAATACCCTTTCCAGACTGGATTTTCAAGTTCAGAGGTATACAATGCCAAAGCATAACACCAACGCGTATGTCCCCGATTGCCCACATAGTAATCCTCCCAATCAAGAATGATTTTACGGATCTGGTTGTTTCGAATGACGCGGCACTTTCTTGGCTGCCGCACATAGCAGTAATCTTTCGCCACCATAATATCACATGGCTTTATTTGTGGCGCTGGCTGATAAGATATGGGCACTGCCTGTTCCTGGATCTGCTTTGCAAATTCTTGCCGGCTTTCCTCTGTGGTCAATTCCCGTTCAACAGATGTCATCAATGGTTCCATAAACTGTTTTTTGTCGCTGATCATAGAGAGCATGAAAACCATTAATAAAACAGAAAAAATAATGGAACCCAGCAATACAACCCAACTTCCTTCCAGCAGCAGAACTAATGACAAAATAGAGAAATCGATAAATACTACAATAAATATGCATAGAACACGCACATTTTCAAAATGCAATCTAATTGCCTTTTTTTCCTGTTCTAACCATAACTCAAACATTCCTTTTCTCCTCTTTCATATGCACCGAGATTTGTTGGTACGGTATCTTAATATCAGCATCATCCAGCGCATTCTTTGCGTTTTCCAGCAGTCGCCAGCGCACGTCCCAATATACGGGATTTTCACAGTAACAACGCATGCCAAGCTCCACTGCGCTGTCGGCGAGCGCACTGACATACACAAGAATCGGTTCACTGTGAAGCACATCTGCGTCACTGTCCATCACACCCTGCAGAAC
>CAMWLV010000239.1 GCA_947175175.1 uncultured Lachnospiraceae bacterium | reverse complement strand
CACCATCGCATCCCCGCCTGCGGCGTGGGTGGATATTTCTTCTCCTTTGTCAAATGAAAAAATTGTCATACTGACCTTATCATTCTGCACAAGTGTTTTGCTGACCACCTGGCCGGGCTGATATTCGATCTGGTCTTTCAACTGTAATTTCGTTTGTTTTTCAATATTTTTGTACATAATGCTTTTCCCTTCCTAATCATCAAGAATATTTCCGTCAATCGATACGGTTATGGTCTGCCACGGAATGAATTTCCCGCTCTCCTGCAGGGCTTTCTTTGCAGCCATCTCAAGCCCGCCGCAGCAGGGAACCTCCATCCGCAGGATGGTAACACTTTTGATATCGTTATTCCGTATTATTTCCGTCAGCTTTTTGCTGTAATCAACGGAATCAAGTTTCGGACAGCCGATCAGTGTAACTTTGCCCTTCATAAAATCCTCGTGAATATTCGAATAAGCATAAGCAGTACAGTCAGCCGCAATCAGCAGCTTTGCCCCGCTGAAATAAGGAGCGCTCACAGGGGCCAGCTTAATTTGGCAGGGCCATTGGCCGAGCTGTGAAACATGGGAGATTTTTATGTCCTGCTCCTTCGTCTTCTCTTGTTTGGCGGCAAGAACAGCAGCTTCGTTATATGCAGGCGCTTCCCGCTCCTCGAAATGAATGGCGTCAGCCGGGCACTTCGGCAGACAGTCCCCCAGGCCGTCACAGTAATCCTCGCGGGTAAGCACCGCTTTACCGTCAATGATTTCAATCGCCCCCTCATGGCAGGCTACCGCACACGCACCGCAGCCGTTGCATCTGCTCTCATCAATTTTTATAATCTTCCTGATCATTCTGCATTCCCCCTGCCTTGATATCACATTGTATTTTTTCTGCCTCACTCAAAAGTCCAAGCAGGGCTGCCTCATCCATGTCATAGCTTACATACGAAAGGGCTTTATAGAAAAAACTGCTGTCCGTGCACAGAGTTGTTCCGGCCTTCTGACAGCGGCAGATATATGCCGCCAATTGCTGGAGTTTTTCCAGTACCCGCAGCTTCGCATTGCGGATTCCATCATCCGCTTCATAGATCCGGCGCATATCATAATCGGATGTATTCCCGCATGGAGCCGTACATACGGCACAGCCGGGAGCCACGGAATTTTTCTCCGAATAAATATCGTTTACAATCCCCTGGAGCGCCATGTCGTCATATTCCGGACAGAGCAACTGGAAAGCCAGGGCTTTTATCACCAGACTATCCGTGTCAGCCGTTTTGGGATTGTTATTGCAGGCGCCGACCAGCCCGATCAATGCACTTATTATTCTATCTTCTACCACAGTGAATCCTCCTTGACTTTTTGCTTTTAATTATACTATACTATTGTTCGGAAGTATGTGGTTATAACCACGGAAATGAGGTTTTTATTATTTTGAGTTTTATTTCCAAAACGGCACTTTTCCGGGGATGCTCCGAGGAAGATATCCGGAATATGGCGGAACATCTGGACTTTCGGACAAACAGATATGAAAAAGGGGATGTGATTTTCGGAGCAGGAAGCATCGTGACAGATCTCGGCCTCGTTCTTTCCGGGAGCGTCCGGATTGAGCATACGGATCTCTGGGGGAATAAAAGCATCCTCGGCATCACTCCCGCCGGCGGTGTGTTTGCGGAATCCTACGCCTGTATACCGAATGAGCCGCTGCTGGTAGATGCAGTGGCTAACGAGGACTGTGATATTTTATTCATCAGCGTTCCAAGGCTTTTTATGCCCTGTCGGGCCTGTGAGAGCAAAAGCAGGCTGATTCAAAACCTCTTCATGATCAGTGCAGGAAAAAACCTGCAGCTCTCCAGGCGCAGCCTGCACACATCCCCTAAAACAATACGCGGACGGCTGTTTTCTTACTTTTCGCAGCAGGTTTCCGCACAGGGGAGCAACAAAATTATCATCCCGTTTGACCGCCAGCAGCTGGCAGACTATCTGAACCTGGACCGCAGCGCTTTGTCAAAGGAACTGGGAAAAATGAGGAGGGATGGCCTGATTGAATATAACAAAAATGCTTTTGAGATAAAAATTCTGAAACAGCTTTGTTAAATTTTACCGTCCGGACAAGAATGGACGGGCATATCCACTTGAAAATAAATATTGTGTTCTTTTATATCAACGGAAATGTTCCCGCCATGCAGTTCAATAATCCTTTTTGTGATTGCCAGACCCAGGCCGGAGCTGTTCCTGTCACTTCTGGATATGTCCCCTTTATAAAACCGTTCAAAAACAGAATCCAGCTTTATGGTAACGTCATCTTTTATTTTGTTTGATATGCAGATTGTCAGCATCGGTTTTTGGCCGGTGCTTTTTATAGCAGCGCTCATGGATACGATACCGTCTTCCGTATACTTTCCTGCATTATCCAAAAGGTTTTGTACTGCCCTGGCAAACCGTTCTGCGTCCACTTGTACAACACAATTCGCATCTAACAATTCTTTCTGTAGATGGATGCCGCGCTGTGAAAATAAAATTGCAGATTCATTCGCCATATGTTCCAGAAACATCCGCATGTCTGTGCATTCATACTGCAATTTCAGCTCGGGGCTGTCCAGTTTTGCCAGCTCAAACAGTTCATTCACCATAGTGTTCAGACCATCCAGCCTCCGTTCGACAACATCCACATACTGCATATACTGTTCTTTTGTAATGCCATCCTGCTTCATAAGATCGATATACCCAATAATGGAAGTTAATGGACTGCGCAGGTCATGGGAAACATTCGTAATTAATTCATTTTTTCTCCTCTCCGCATCTTTTTCCCTTTGTTCCTTCTCATACAGCTCCACAGACAGATGGTTGATGCTCTGGCACAATCTGGCAAGCTCATCATCTCCCACCACCTCAATGGTATTTCCAAAACCGTTTTCCTCTATTTCCCTGATTTTTTCTGTGATCATGCAGATATCATGGAGCTTTTGCCTTGTCAGTCCATGAAATGCCAGAAAAAAAAGCAGGAATATAGCCAAAAGGATAAAAAATCCCCCGTCATACTCCCATACTACCGATTGAAAGGCGGCATACCCGTTCGGTTTGCCCTCTATCATAATTTTGTAAACACAGAAAAAAAACAGCTCCATAAAAAACACAACAATAGAAAATGAAGCAACAATAGACTGACGGAAATAGGATGCAAGACCGCGCCTCTTCCGGGCAATATAATTGCGCAGAACCATGACTGTAATAAGAATTATTACGGCCACAGTTACCATATTCACCAGCGCAATCATTTCCTGATCTGTTTCATTGACAAATCTTTCTAACAGGATGATCCTGTTTGCCAAGCAGAACGAACCCAGAAAAAAACACATAGACATTCCGCTGAGTATCCTGACAATTTTTTCTGTTTTCATATACTGTACCCTCTGCCCCAGACCGTTTTGATTACTCCGTCCGGACTCCCGGACTTTTTAAGCTTGTTCCTCAGGTTTGCGATATGCATCATCACAACGTTCTCAGAATGCAGGAATTCTTCATGCCAGACATTTTCGTATATCTGAACGACTGACAGCACATTTCCCTTATGTTTCAGCAGCAGCCTCAGTATATCAAATTCCTTTGAAGTCAGATAGACTTCCTTCCCATCCAGCCACACTTTCCTGTTTTCCGGATCCATGACAACAAAGAGGACCCTAAGGGAGACATACATGGATCTAATCTACATGGGAAATAGAAAAAGACAAGATCTCCTGA
>CAMWLV010000238.1 GCA_947175175.1 uncultured Lachnospiraceae bacterium | reverse complement strand
AGGCGGAGCATCGTCGGGTTGCTTCTGTTCTGATCTACCATATTGTCAATCTCTGCATCTGTCAGTTTGATACCTGAATTTAAAAGCCGTACCACACCGTCATCAAGCCTGTTTCCATTGGCTGCATAGAAATCTGTCACATGCTTATCATATTCAATTTGTATCGCCTTAATCTCCTCCTGTGTCCTTCTCTGCAGTTCCTTTACGCTGTTCTTATACTCTTCCTGCGCATCCAGATACCGTACTTTTTCCCTTGCCAGATAATGTTCATCGCCCTTGAACTCCCTCTGGTCCTCCTGCCAGCGTTTCTGTGCTGCATCCCATTTTTCCTTAAGTCCCATTCTCTCTGGTGCCACCTTGGCATGAACCTCCTGCAAATCTGCCAGATATTCACCAAATGTATCATGTTTCATAGCCACATATTCCTTTCTGCCATCTTTGGCTGCATAATATTCCCTAATCTCTTTTTGTATCTGCGCCGCTATCTTCTTTGCATCAGCTACCATTTCTGGATAAAAAACTTTACAACTTTCTGCCGTCAGATAAAACTCCACTATATCAAGGGAGCGTTCCTGCCCTCCGAGAGTATACTTTCTGCGCATGCCTGTTTTTTTGTCCCAGTTGTATTTGTCATAGATGTCATCATCTACCACCATTCCGCATACAAGTTTATTCACGCTTTATTCCTCCATATAAATTTTTTCTCTTGGGACATAATGCACTTTCAGCTCTGCCTGGAACAATGCCGTTCCCCTGTCTTCATGCCCACTGATAAAATTCTTATTCACATCATGGAACGTCAGATAGGCATTCACCAAATCATTCCACTGCTTTTGTGTCATCTTTGCAAGACAGTGCGGGCAGTATGGCGGCTTGTCCTCATGCTGCATTGAATGATTGTATAGTTCAAAGTCTCCTCCGCATCTGTGACAGTGTATTTTCAAATAGTCCATATATATTACTCCTTCCTATGCCGTAGCTTCACGGCTGAATATCAAATTATTAAGTCCATATGCAGCTGCATCAATGGAATGGTTGTCTTTGTCCACTAGTTCTGACAAGAGATTTCCATTCTTATCCACTGGATAACTGTACTGTGTGAACTCCCTGTATGCATTGGGTGTTCTTTTGGGGTCAATCACTATCGTTTTATGCTGCATCCACTTTACCCGGTACAGAACTGCTCCCGGACGCTTGAAGCACTCCCTCGCAGTCAGTCCTTTACTTCTCAAATCGACAATGCTCTTGGGTTCCGCACAATCGCACACAACCGCATAATCATTATATCTTCTTGCCCTGATCTCTGCTGCAAGCTGCTCATTGCTCCAATGCCGTTCATATATTTCGTCAAGAAAATATATCTTCTCATTTTTCCTCTCGTATGCCATTCTAAGAAAACATAGAGGGTCAACAGCAAAACCAAAATCGACACCCTGAAAAATGTATTGAAAATATTGAATTTCTTCATCTGTTATCTCGCGGATTTCCAGATTAGGAAATACCTCTCCGCCAGTCCCGGTCGGAATACCAAGATATTCATGTTCATACGCCTTGGGATTAACCTCCTTTAGGCGTTCTGCTTCGTAAATAAATGCTTCACCCAGCCATTCAGCCGGAATGCTCCTATAATCCGTCAGAATCGTTTTGGCACGCTCATTCGGCTGCTTTATGTACATATTAGCCCAGTTATTTAGGGAGATCGGAGGATTGAACGAACGAAAGACGATAAAGTCATTACCTCCGCGGATAACTGATTGTTCTACACTCCGTAACAGTAACTCCCCAGGCAGTTCTGAAAACTCCTCAAACCATACAAAGCGGAATGTTCCCTTCTGCGGTTTTATTGATTTTAACTTCGAAGCATCGTCGAGTCCACGAAAGATGATCTGTGCCCCTGTCGGAATGTACTCAAACTGCATGGGAGAAACTTTGCTTTTCCATAGAGCATTAACACCCAGCGTATCAATCGCCCAGGAAATCTGCGAATATACACTTTCCCTCATGGTCCCTGCTACTAACCGGAATACGATTGCATTGGTATGTCCTGTGAGGTCTTTCATGATACCTTTCACTATTTCCAGTGAAACAAACGACGATTTCGCGGAACCTCTGCCACCGGGCAGATTGAAGTACTGATACCTGCCATTCTGGACATCATCATCAAGCTCATAATAGCAGGAAGCTATGAATTCTTTCAAATCAATCTTACTCGCCTCTATGCGCCCCCGGCTCCGCTGTGTCGCTACTCCTTCAATTCGTTGCAGGCGTCTCTCTATGTCACTCATACCACGCCTCCTATTGAATCTAACAGCATATCCAATTGAGACAGACTATTCCCCTCGACAATCCGCCACTCTGGAAAACCTGTGTAATAAACACCATCTTTAAAACAGGGTTCCTCTTTCATTGCCATCAGTTCAGAAAAATTAACCCGTTTGCTGCTCCCATCGTCCAACGTAACCTCAAACATTAATGTCCCTGGTCTCTTAGCTTCAAGGGCTTCCAGTCTGGAAATGATTGATTTCATTCAGCACCCCCATAAATCATGAATTTTACTTATTTTTCTGCATTTTCCAGCGCCTTCAGACGCATCAGGATATCCGTTGTCTCTGTCCAGACCTTACACTGGTTTAGCATAATCTGTACTGCATTGACGCGCGTCTGCGGACTCACTTCCTTATCACGTATAATGGTCTGCAGCACGTCCACACATTCATTCATTGAATCCTGCATCTTGTTCACAGATGACTTAATGATCTCCATGCGCCTGTTGGCAAGTATCTCCTGTAAAAGCGGGTCATCACGGTATTTTGCAACTGTATTTCGCGACAGCCCCGTTTCCTCAATAATGTCGCTTAACTTATCATACTTTAGGAAAGCCGCAATAACTGTTTCACTGTAACTTTTCTTTTTCACTCGCCCCTACCCCTTCCAGACCAAGACTCGCTGCCGTCTTTATAGATTTTGCCTTTTTCTCCCAGTACCGTTCCCTCTGTGCCTTTACTAGATCAGGATTTCGGGCACGCCATTCCCTCTGCTGTTGGTTTATCCGCTACCTGTTTCGTTTTCGGTACTCGCGGTCATAAGCTTTCTTTGCTTCCAGTGCTTCGCTTGTCATTTCCTCACTCCTTTGTGCTGTTTCTTTTATGATATAACAATCTGCACTGGTATTTGTACCATTTTTATAGCATTCTCAAAACCATAAGACAGATTCGGGTGGCAGACCAACCGCCACCCATTTTCTTGTCATTTTCTATGTATTTACCTACCTCGCCATTCGCTTTTCAAGCTCTTTTGTAAGCTTGTCAGTGTCAAACCAGATTTTTCCTTGCCCAGTAGCGCTCGTTCTGAATGCGCATTTCTGTCCAGGCGTGCGTGCAATGCATCTCAGTAAATACGTCGAAATCCCCATTTCGCGATGAATCTCAGTCAAACTCATAACTTTTCGTGGAAACTGCATATCATCCCTCCTTTTCCGAGCGGATAAACGAACAGCAGTTTTATTATAGCAAACATTTATTCTCTTTTCTAGTCTTAAATTGTTGTTTTTCGCAAATATGTTCTTATCTGCCAAACAACATAAAGAAAAATGCAAATATCAGTATCATTCCAAGGTACAATGCAATGCGGTCTAAAATCAGTTCAAGACAATCCCTGCTCATGGGCTGACGCTCAATCCTCGCTGCCTTGCAGAACTTGTCCTTGTCTTTTTCTGCTCCCTTTA
>CAMWLV010000237.1 GCA_947175175.1 uncultured Lachnospiraceae bacterium | reverse complement strand
AGGGATTTAGCGGACTTAACTATATACGTAATTTGTTCCGCTTTTGTGTTTTAATATTGCTTGTCTTTTTCTCCGATATCAAATTGTTAAAACAATTACTCAAAAATCAGTTACATAGCCCACTATGCGCCTGATTTTCGAGCGGCACTCTCGAAGAAAAATCCAGCGCACTATTTAAAAGTTATTTCTTAACAGTTCCTTAATCTGTTTCTTTAAGAACACCTATATTTTTTCCAACTGCACACAATAAAAATTACAGATAACGCCGCTGCAAAACCGAATACGGCAGCCTGCATCCAAGGATAGAGTGTTCCCCATAACCTCATATCTGAATACATATCACGCATGACCAGCCACACAGGAAGCGCAACATAAAATAAAAACTTTCCCCTCAAAAAATAACCAACAACCACCGGAAACGCGCAGCACACTGATTTTGCAGTAAAAGAATATATTTTATTCGTGATAGCCGGGACAAAACACATGATCGCTATTCCGGGCAAAATCAGGACAAACATGTTACATATAACAAAAAGACCCCCCTTAACACTGCTCAACATAAATAAAAGAAGCGGAACCAGAAAACTCATGGCAGTTGCAATGACTGATTGAAAGGAACTTTTGCAGTGTGCAGAGAAGTACAGTGAAATTGCGCCAGTCTCGGTCATTCCTAAAAAACATGTAAAGAGAAAATAACTGATAAACTCTCCCATGTAATCTGTTGACGCGTTATGATAGTCATTCCAGTCACTGATCCACTTCCATTCTTCCATTACCTGACTATAAAAACAGTTTAAACCCTCCAATCCAAACACACCCCACACAAGCACGAAATCCAAAAGGACAATAACAGCATACACGCCAATTGCAACCGTCATTCCCGCCGCAATTTTGGCAATGACATCCTTGGTTTTTCCCTCTTTCGTTGTAAACAAAATCTGCCGCATATTAATATAAGACTCATCAGAAAAAACAGGGGATAATGCAAGCACGATCAGAGCCATTCCTATGACACATCCTGTCTGCAGAACCTCAGTAAATACCAGCCATCCATAGCTGTACTCCAACAGGAGTGTTTTCCCTGTCGCCGCGCTTGCCTTTCCCAGATCCGTATCGGCAATCGGATATGTACAGGTTCCCACGTGGTAATCTTCCCAGTCATGAAAATATCCGTCAGAAAAACCGTGCATGACAAAATCATTCAGATAATTTCTGTCCAGAAATACATTATGATCTTCGCTCACCCCGTTTGGAAATCCATACTTTTCAACTATCTGCGTTACCTTCTGGTCAGTGAGCTCTCCTTGAAATTCCACCGTAATCTCCCTGTCCATCTGGACAGCCTGATATCCCGTATATTTTACACCATTTATCGTCGATTCCCTATCTATGACATGGCTCCAGAAAAACAGCAGCAATATCGCAAACGATGCCAGCGCGCTAAAAACAAATAATTTTTTTGAACAAATTTTATATAATTCCATCCTGTATAATCTCATGTTATTCCTCCATTCCTAAGGAGCTGTAGAAAGTAGACAATCCAAGATAGGTCAGTTATTTTCCAACAGATCCTAAATATAATAATACAAGTACGCATCCTCCAAGACAGGTTCCACCTCCACCGCTTCAGGGTGCGGTTTTTCCCTCGACACAATCCGAAACTCCACCTGTTCCCCATGATTTCCAACATTCATCGCATCATATTCTCCACTATTATTTTTGTTATAATCTCCATTAAAATTCCTGAGATTGCTCACCGCATACGTTGCGTTTAGTTCATCCGCTGTCTTCACAGGCACAATACAATTCCAGACACAGCCCACGACAGGCTCCAGAATCTGTGCCTGTGTTCCCGTCTTGATCAATTGACCATGCTTCATGATCATAATCTGGTCAGCGATATACTCCACATCAGACACAATATGTGTCGAAAGGATTACAATCCTGTCCTTGCCCAATGCACTGATAATATTCCGGAAACGCACGCGCTCCCTGGGATCAAGCCCCGCCGTCGGCTCGTCCAGTATCAATATCTTCGGTTCATTCAAAAGTGCCTGCGCGATGCCAATCCGCCGCAGCATACCACCTGAAAAAGTCTTTAGTTTCTTATTTCTTTCCTCAGTCAGTCCCACTGTTTCCAACAGCTGTTCAATCCGCTCTTTGGCTGTATTCGGCTCGACTGCCTTCAATGCAGCGATATAGTTCAGAAAACGCACTGCGCTGAACTCCTTATAATACCCAAAATCCTGCGGCAGATATCCCAGCAGATTCCGATAAGCTCCGCCAAGCTGTCCGATTGGTATTCCATCACAGGTAATCTGCCCCTGTGTGGGCTTCAAAATGCCGACGATCATGCGCAGTAATGTCGTCTTTCCAGCTCCATTTTCACCGAGCAGTCCATATACGCCATGCGCAAAACCCGCTGTCAGATTCTGCACCGCCCGTTTCTCCTGTTTTTTACTGCCATATGTCTTTTCCAGTCCCGCTAATTCTAATCTGCACATACGATTTCCCCCTTATCTAATGCTCTGAAGAATCTCATGACCTGTATTATCAGAATACCTGTGCCAGCAATCAATGCTACACCCCAGAACACCAGTGCCGACGCCTCATACAAGCCAGGAATTGATGCCAGCACACCCCAGAACAGCGCGGAAAATATACCGACAGCAACGATTGGCAGCAGATTCCGTCTTCCGATTCCCATGATCATGATTGTCATACAGATACACTCTGTAAACACAAAAGGAACCAGAATATAAAGACCGATTTTCATGATATCCAGCTGATATTTCAGGCTGGCAGACACTGTTGTAAGCAATAGTGTCACAAGGCTGATCAGCCCTGAATACGCCATCTGAAATGCGGTGAGCTGGCGTACATTAAAGTAACAGCTTTCCCCGAGCTCTGTCATTTTTGAAAAGAACATATTCTCCACTTCCAGCAGCGACAATGCCCCCAGTACACCTGACACGATCATGGAGATCTGCCCCCACACCTGACAGCTACCCAGGAAAAGGATCCCAAGACAAACCGTCAGATGAATTATCAATATTGTCTTGTCCATGTAGTAAATCTGGTATTTCAATATTTGCCAGTTACTTCCTATAGTCAAAGCAGACTTTTTTTCCAAATTTGTCCTCACATGCATTAATGCCTCCTGCTTTCGGAAATCATCAATTATGACACTCCTGTCATTTTTGTCAAACAATTTTTTGATATCATCATGTTTTTCGCCCATAATAACCTCCATTCTCAACCTCCATTTTTTTCTTAATACCCGCTATCCCCAGTCTGAACCGCGACTTTGCCGTTGACAGGCTGCATCCTGCGATTTTAGCTATTTCACGGAATTTTAACCCGTCATGGATTCTCAGGAGCACAACCTCTCTCTGCTCCTGTGGAATGCTCTGCAGCAGCTCCCGCAGGAATAGTTCACTGTCACAGTCTTCAATTGTCCTGCTATAACCTGTGCGTATTTTTAATGTACCATCTACTGCATTTTCTGTTGCTGCATCAAGGGAAAACATGTTTTCTCTCTGAATAGACAGATTACGGAAATAATCACAGCACAGATTACGCGCGATCATAAACAGATACCCTTTCAGATTCCTGTGACCACAGGAATCCGAGTATTTTAGAAACCTCAGAAATACTTCCTGCACAATATCATAGGAATCCACCTCGTTTCCTGTGTAATACCGACAGAAACGGTAGATATCATCATAGTATTTCTCAACCGCTGACTGGACGATAGCCTGTTTGTTTTTTTGTTCAATCATTTGTCACCCCTGCAAGGAAATTTGTTGTTCTCTGTATCGATACTAATATATCTGTATCTTATAAACATCTCCGAGCCCACGAGACAG
>CAMWLV010000236.1 GCA_947175175.1 uncultured Lachnospiraceae bacterium | reverse complement strand
CAGGTGTTCACACCGATTGCGGAATTATTGTTAGATGCGTTAAAAAGGCTATAACTGTTGCTTGTTATAGCCTTTTAAGGATTAAACGATGCTAATAATGCCTGATTACTTCAAATCGTTCCAGTGTAATGTCTTCCCCCTCACCAATGCCTGCCTTACGCTTTGCAATTGCAATCTGCTCCTCTATGGTATTGACACCGTCCAGATTCGGCAGAAGCAGTCCGCGCTTATAGCCATTTGTCACAATGACGCCGTACCGCCTAACATCCAGTTGATCAGGCGTATCGATTGCCTCCGTATCCCCCAGCACGTCCACACTGATCATAAGTTCATCCAGCTCCTCCTGCCTGATTGGCAGAAATCTAGAGTCCCTGCTCGCCGCACTGATGGCATTCTCTATGATTTCTTCCGCGACGCAAGTCCGTACAGCATGAATCGTTCCAATGCATCCGCGAAGGCTTCCGTTTTCCTTAACGGAAACAAAGACTCCTGCGCTTTGGCTGTACATTTCACTTGGCAGTCCGTCCGGTACCGCTATGGTTTCTCCCGTGCGCACATAGTTTTCAATTGTTTTTCTGGCAAGCTGCACGTAAGCGTCTTCCTGTTCTCTCCGCTTTGCAATTTTTGCCCGCTCTTTTTCTTCAAACTGTTCCTTGAAATTACGTTTCGCATCACTGTCGCATACGGTGTAACTGCATATCCCGTATCCCACACCGAAAACGCCTTCGTAAGATAAGGCTTCTGCTTCCACTTTCCGTTTATCAAGCACTCCTGCCATAATTGTAAAAGAACGATGTCCGCATTCCCCTGCCTTTTCACACAAATCTTCCGGAAACTCAAGCAGCTCTCCAAATGCTGCTTTTCCCATCACATCCATAATGCGGCTGTCATATTCCGGACCTTCTTTTTGGTATCCGTATGGTCCGTCTTCTTTTAACCTGTGCGATAAATCCCCGCTTGCTATCAGCACCGTTGTCCGGTTCAGAATTTTATCGGCTTCCTGAATATACTGTCCCAATTGATAATGCATTTTCAAAGGCAGTCCGGACAATCCTATGCGAACGAGCCTATAATCTTTTAAATACTGATTTACAAAATACAGCGGCACCATTGTTCCATGATCCAACCGCTTATCGCGCTCTCCTTCCGTTCCTGCCGGAAAATCTGCCGCATCCGCCAGTTTACAAATCTGCTCTACAAATTCCGTATCATACCGGACTTCCATCTGCACATGAGGCGCACGAAACTGCGCCATATCCCCTGATGCGCTTTTTCCGGGCGATATATGGAAATAATCTGAATAGAGTATCTGATGCGGGGACATCAGGACAATCGTGTCCGGTTTCAGGCTGCCAATCTCGCGTGCAACTGCATGATAGGCATCAATTGTTTTTTGGATTTTTTTCTCTTCTCCCTTGCCTATATCCGGTATGATTATCGGTGGATGAGGAACCATAAATGCTGCTTTTATCAATATGAAAAACCTCCTTACGCAGATTTTCAAAACTTTCAATCTCTAAATATTGCTTTTCATGAAGATACCTTTATAACAGTATAACACGTTCCACCATAAAGCACACTTTTTATTTTTGACTGAATGGATAAATGCCAAAGCGGCCCAGTCTCCCAAGCCGCATATGAACTCTATAAAAACCGACTATGCTTCATTCCCGAAAACATTGCCATTTACCTCATTAAACACTTAATCTTCCGGCGCCAGGCAGAAAAGTTCCGCTCCTATTCCTCTAATTTCCTTATATTCCTGTTTCGCAATGACAATCTTATTCATGTGGTCATCCGGATATTTTTTCACTGTATCGATGTAGAACAGGTTAACCTGCGCAGAAGTTTTTCCATGTTTCTCGACAATGCTCACGATAGTCTCATCGTTAAATAAAGTCTGTATATTTCCATGCCCACCCAGCGGGAACCATGATTCCATCACAGTGTCATACTGCTCCAAATGCTCCAAAATCCAAATTTTTCATTCTGTTGTTTCTCTTATCTGCTAAATCCTCTGTGTCCATACACCTTGCATTTATTCAGCGCACTTTCCAGAGATGTAAATTCTGCGTCCGTCAAATCCACATTAGAAGCATCTAGATTTTCAATGATACGTTCTTTATTTTTTGACCCCGGAATCGGCACCACATTCGGATATTTGTGCAACATCCATGCAAGGGATATCTGTGCGCTGGTTGCATTTTTCTTATCCGCATATTCTTTCAAAAGATCAATGATCGGCTGGTTGCCTGCAATATTCGCTTTTGAAAGCTGCGGAACCCAGTTTCTCACATCATCATTCTTCTCGAATTTTGTCTCCGTTGTAATCTTTCCGGATAACAGGCCGCTTGCAATGGGCGAGAAAGGAACCATGCCGATATTATTTTCCAGGCAATAGGGAATAACTCCGCTTTCCACATCCCGTTCCACCATGGAATAAATATTCTGGATTGCGGTAAGCGGCGTCACCTTTTGCGCACGGTCTATCACATCCACATCTACCTGTGACAGTCCCCATCCCCTGATCAGACCGTCTTCTATAAGCTGCCCCATGGCTTCCGCCACTTCTTCCACAGAAACACCTCCGCTTGTCCTGTGCAGGTAATAGAGGTCTACCATACCCGTCTGCAGGCGTTCCATGGAATCCTCCAGATGCCTGCGGACAGCGTCATAAACAGAGCCGCCCCTTCCAATCTCAGACCTGTTCAGGAACAGCTTTGTTGCCAGCACAACATTTTCCCTCACATCACGCAATGCTTTCCCCACGATCCTCTCGTTATGTCCTATCCCCGCAAGGTTCGGGCTGTAAACTTCCGCCGTGTCAAAAAATGTGCATCCATGCTGATATGCATTTTGGATTGCCTCTATACTGTACTTTTCCGGCGGGATCTTTCCATAGCCATGTGAAAAAGCCATACATCCCATGCCAACCTCCGATACAGTAAGATCCCTTAATTTTCTTGTTCTCATGACAGATCCCCTTCCTGTTCCTAATCTTCGGGACTCCATGCGGAAAAGTTCCGCTCCTGCTCTTCCAATGTGGCCGTATAAAACCGCTTTCCGTTATCAAGCGTCTTGATCTGCTTCATTTCTTCCTCTGTCAGTTCGAAATCAAAAATGTTAAAATTGTCCCTTATGTGCTGCGGATTCGTCGATTTCGGGAAAATAATATTCCCCTCCTGGATATGCCAGCGGAGAATGACCTGCACGTTGGTCTTGCCATACTTATCAGCCAGTTCCGTAAATATCTGCTGATTGATCAGCCCAGTGTCGCCATGACCGATAGGATACCAGGACTCAATGACCGTGCCATAAGGCGCAAGCCGCTTTTTCAATGCGTCCTGCTGGTAGTAAGGGTGGCACTCCACCTGAAGAACGGCAGGCTTGATCGTTGCCGCTTCGCATACTTCCTCCAGACGCCCGGATTCAAAATTAGAAAGCCCGATTGCCCGCACCTTACCCTGTGCAACCGCCTTCTCACAATCTCGCCACGCGCCCATGTAATCACCCACTTGCTGATGGAGCAGAAGCAGATCAATGTATCCGATATTCAAACGCTCCAGCATCTTATCAATACCGACCATCGTTTTCCCTTCACCGTACTCGCTCGGCCACAGCTTGGATGTCACCCAGATTTCCTCCCGCGGGATGCCGCTTTCCCTTACAGCCGCCCCCACGCTGCGCTCAGAGAGGTATTGTCAAGTGTGTTTGTAAAACTTTTCTCATATCTGCCGTCTTCTTTCACCTGCATGACCCAATTCATAAAAGTATCAAAAACCAGTTTTATATTCCCACAATTACACTGGTTGCAAGCATCTTACTTATTACTAAATTCAAAAACGAATCATCACATTAAATGCCCTCCTCGGATCAGCCGCAGTTTGAATTGC
>CAMWLV010000235.1 GCA_947175175.1 uncultured Lachnospiraceae bacterium | reverse complement strand
GAGAACAATACAGGCAAGCCAGACGAAACCACAGGTAATAAGACAGAAGAGAACACTGGTGACCAGTCAGGCGAGGCAGGGACGGAATAGCAGTATTTTGAGACAAACCAAAAGCTTTATGGTGAGGGGGAATGCAGGATGAATATTAACAACAGTCAATTCCTTTCCATTGAACAGCTACAGGATCAATATCTAAAACAGCAGAAGGTCAATTCTGGAAACAAGACGCCTCAGGGCATGAGCTTTGAAGAGATCCTTCATAAGCAGCAGACACAGGGAACACAGACCACAGAGGCAGTGCGGTTCTCAAAGCATGCAGCAAACAGACTGAGCGACAGAAAGATTGAACTGACCGACGAACAACTGGAAAGGTTGAATGATGGCACGAAGAAGGCAGGTGCAAAGGGAATCAAGGATTCTCTGGTGCTCGTTGACCAGCTTGCATTTATCGTGAACACAAAGAGTAACACAGTTATCACAGCAATGGATCAGACAGAAGCAAACGAAAATATTTATACCAATATTGACGGTGCCGTAATTATCTAATACAGGATGCAGAGACAAAGCCGGACCTTTTAAGGAGGCTTACAAACCCCGGAATGACGGAAGGGAAAAAGCAAAGTAATACTTTGCTTTTGGAAGAAAAACTGTATGGGTATTATTTGGCAAATATGATTTAGGAGGTCACTTAATTATGATGAGATCACTTTTTTCTGGTGTATCAGGTTTGAGAACACACCAGACAAGGATGGACGTTATCGGTAACAATATCGCAAACGTAAACACAACAGCATTCAAGTCAAAGCAGATGAACTTCTCTGATATGCTCTATCAGACGACACAGGCAGCTACAGGTGCAAATGCAGCAAACGGTACAGGTGGTACGAACCCCAGACAGATCGGTCTCGGTGTTAAGGGCGCGGCCATCAATACGACCATCACACAGGAAGGTGCAAACCAGTCAACAGGAAATCCATTTGACTTAAAGATCACGGGTGAGGCGTTCTTCGTGGTAAGTGATGGTACAAATACCTTCTATACCAGAGATGGATCGTTTGACGTAGACGACGCAGGAAATCTCTGTATGGCAAGCACCGGCTATATCGTGCAGGGCTGGGGCGTTGACGAGAATGGCGATATTGTACAAGGCAGTGTAGGCGGAATCAATGTGACAGCGATGGATACATTTAAAGCAGACGCAACAAAGAGTGCAAGAATTAGCGGTATTATTGATAAGAATGACAGCGAGTTTGAGAATAGGGCAAAAGGCGGGAAGTCGGTTACTGTAGATGTTTTTGATAAGGCTGGGTATGCGTATAATCTGAAGTTTGGTATCCTGCCGACACAGACTACGACAAATGGTACAAGGGATATTACCAACAGAGAGATAGAATATGGAGTCGGTGATTTGTACAAAGTTGATATTTCCAAGCTGACGTTCACATATCAGGTTACAGATGCGAATGGTAATACAGAGACAAGGACACTTTCCAGCTCAGAAAATCCGGAATTTATGAAGGATTTGGAGGATACTATTTGGACTTATGTTTCCGGAGGTGATAATACTTATCAGGTTCAAGGAAATCATACAATTGGAACAAAAGATAGTAATGTAACTATTAATTTAAAAAATTTTCTTACTACTCATCCGAAATATGTGGGGACTACACTTGCAAATGGTGCATTAGGTAATATAGAAACTCTTACAGTAAATTTTTCTGGTGATGCTGGTTTTATGAGCACACAGCCGAAATATCCGCTCAGTGATGCAGATAAGGCGAAAGTGAGTATTATTTCGCAGGATGCGGTTGACCAGATATATGATGCTACAAATACTACAGGTGGAAGTGCGTGGGCACAATATCAGGTTAAAAATACATATGGCGGTCCTAATACTGTGTCCATTACATCAATACAGCAGACATATGTGGATGACAATGATAATACACAGACAGATTACGTCTTCAAATACAATGCAAATGATGCGATTCCTGATATTCCAACCAGTCAGAATGACAATGTTGTAAAGATATTGAAATTGTTCCAGTCTAAAGAGGTAAGACCAGTGTATACAACACAGGAAGCGAAAGATATTAGCACTATTCAGAAAGGTAGTTATGACATTTCACTGTTGGCAATCACAGATGCGAATGGTAAGGAGATCAGTATTGATGCACTGAAGAATGGTGGTACAACATCATGGAATATTCAGTATGATGAAGGTACTGGTGAGTTCCGATATGTAGGTGAGGAAGGAAATGATTCCTTTAGCGTAAACCTAAGTGTACTTGGTTCAAATTTTGACAACGTTGATGTTGATATCTCAGGTACTGTCGATGGAAACAATGAGAAGAAGTGCTCTGTGTCAGGAAAGAAACTGGATGGCCGCAGGATCGGTACAAGATCAGGTGTATCCATCGGCACAGACGGTATCGTCACAGCACTGTACAGCAATGGTATGTCCAGAAAACTTGGTCAGATTTGCGTTGGAACTTTCCCGAATGCAATGGGACTTGAGAATGCAGGCGACAACCTCTATCAGGTGACAGCAAGCTCCGGTGATGTTGCCATCGTTGACATCAAGGCAAGCGGTACAGGTTCCATCACAAGTGGCATTCTCGAGATGTCAAACGTAGACCTCTCCCAGGAGTTTACGAATATGATCACCACACAGAGAGGTTTTCAGGCAAACAGCCGCATCATCACAACCTCAGATACCCTACTCGAAGAGCTCATAAACCTCAAGAGATAATAATTCAATATAAACCCAAAAAACAGGTAGGCAAGTCCTATCTGTTTTTTTGATAACGGGATCCGCTTTCATTATTTGTATTTCCGTCACCAGACGCTGGAATTCCGCTTCGTTCAGAGCTGACTCAAAGTTTTTCTGCAATAGCAGAGTTATTTAAGTGATAGTCAAGTCTTTTTCTGCAATAGCCAGATTTTTCTCTGCAATAGCCAAGTCATTTTTAGTGATAACCAGATTTTTTTCTGCAATAGCTAAGTCATTTTTAGCGATAACCAAATCATTCTCTGCAATGGATACATCCATTTCCGCAAACTGATTTTCAAAATCCTGTTTATTAAAGCGACCTGTTCAGCCTCTTCCCACGCCTAACACCAGTAGCGGACTTTTTGTCCTCGTCCGTTACCAGTTTGATTTGATTTAAGTGAACAATTCAATATGAGAAGGCAAGCAGTGCTCATTTTTGTTTTATCTGCGCCATAAGAGCAGCAATCTGTGCATCTTTCTCAGCAATAGTATTGCTTTGCTCAGTAATAGTATTGTTTTGTTCAGTAATAATAGAATCTTTTTCCGCAAGCTGATTTTCAAAATCCCGCTTAATAGAGCGAGCGACCCGTTCAGCCTCTTCGCGGGCTTCGCACCAATAGCGAACTATATCATCTTGATTTTTCTGGAAAATGGTTTCACAAGTCTCCATAAAAACATCATTCTGTTGTGCTAACATCTTTAATTCCTCCCAGGTCTCAGATTTAAAAAGACGGGCCCAGTAGTCGAGTTTCCACAGTTGATCCTCGTCCGTTGCCAGTTTGATTTGATTTAAGTCTAACACATTCAAAGCGAATTTGTCATTATAAATATAATGCTTTTGGACATTCATCATCTTGTTGGTAGCATAAAACTCGGGATATGCGGGAAATAATGTAAAATCAAGGATACCGATATGGTATGCAGGTTTGACATCATAATAATCCTCCCCTTTTTCAAGATTGTCAAAGAGCCGGCAGAGATAGGAAAGGGAGCGGTCGTTCCAGAAGTTTTGTGCTCCAACTTGTAATTCGATATTGATGATTGTATGATTGTTGAGCAGCACCTTGATGTCAAGGATATAATCCTTATCGCGGATTTTATCACCCAGTTCGAGCGGATTGAGTACCATGACAGACTGCACATCACCCTGTTTCAAATGGAGTAACGCGCAAACCAGCCCCGTCAGTACTTTTTTATTTGACTGCATGACGATGTGGAACATACAGTCATTCATCAGTGTGTAATCGATTTTTCCAGTGGCGTTTTTTAGCGTTTTCATTTGTGAGTTTTTCATTTAGATAATC
>CAMWLV010000234.1 GCA_947175175.1 uncultured Lachnospiraceae bacterium | reverse complement strand
TGTACTATTGTATCAAGATACACTGCTCCTGTTCAGCTTAACTTAATGACATTGGTTCACACCCCTACTGTGTTTTGCATATTTATACGTTTTTTCGGTGTGAACAGCAACATTTATGCACACAAAATGCTAAAGGGAAAAAGCGAAAGCTTTTAGCATTTTGGCGCTCGATTCCCACTACTTTGATGGGGAGTGAACAGTAACTTCCGAAGAACTATTAAGTACAGACAATTTCCTGACCACGATAAAATAACTGACCACAAGTATCGCATCCGCCCCCATCCATGCCATGATCTCCGCATAAAAAATGCCATTTTCGCCAACCAGCCGGGGCAGGAGCAGGGCGCTTACAGTACGCATGACAAACTCCGCAACACCAGAAAGCATTGGCAGCACTGTATTTCCCATACCCTGTATTGCAGATCTCGTCACATGCAGTATATACAATATCGGCAGACAGACACTCATGACCGCCAGATAGTGATATGCGATCGAAAGTGTCGCTTCCACTGTCTCCGGGGAACCGGAAATAAACAATCCAAGCAAAAATCTGCCAAAACCCAACATGCAAACCGCAATCACGACAGAGGTCAGAACTGCTATCACCACTGCTGCCCGCATACCATCATGGATACGCTTGATCTTACCCGCACCCATATTCTGCCCCATATACGTCACCATGGCATATCCGTAAGAAGTCGCTGCAATCTCAAGCAGACCATACAGCTTATTGGTAGCAGTAAAGCCAGCGATAAAAATCACACCAAAACCATTCACTACAGCCTGCACGATCATGCCGCCGATTGCAATAATGGCATTCTGAAATGCCATGGGAAATCCCAGATACATCAGCTCTCCCGCCAGTCTGGCACTCATTTTAAAATCTTCTGACCGAAATCGCAGCAGTTCGATCTTTCTGATATGCCAGATACAGAAAATACTTGACACAAGCTGGGCGATCAATGTCGCAGCCGCTGCCCCGGCTATTCCCCAGCCAAACACAATGACAAACAGCATGTCCAACAAAATATTCACAACAGACGCAACGATCATGGCATTGAGCGGCGTTCTGCCATCGCCCAGCGCACGCAGGATACATGCCAGCAGATTGTATAACATCACGATCGGAATACCCATAAACATAATCCGCAGATACAAGATCGTACCATTCCAAATGTCTGATGGTGTCTGCAAAATCCGCAGCAGCGGTTCCACCATAAGCTGCCCTGTCATGACGAGAACAACCGAAGATACCGCAGCAATCACTGCGGAGCCCGCGACAGCTTTTCTCAGAGCATCATACTTTCCCGCCCCGAACTCCTTTGCCATCATGATACCAAAGCCCTGCGTGAACCCCTGAATAATTCCCAGCATCATCCAGTTCATCCACTCTGCGGCGCCAAGCGCCGCCAGTGCACTGACACCAAGTACCTTCCCCACAACCATCGTGTCAACCACAGTGTATAACTGCTGAAAAATATTTCCAGCCATCAAGGACAATGCAAAGGATAAAATAATAGAAGACGGCTTCCCCTCTGTCATATTTTTAATTTTTACTGCCATATTTCCTCTCCATAATTTTTCCTAAGTATTAATATATAAAAGCCAAGGTTCTTTCTGAATAGCCGCTATTCAAAAAGAACCTTCTTATAAAAATCACTATTTAAGAATATCATTGTGGCTCTGACATGTCAATGACATGATACACATTTATCACTGAATCTCCAAAAGGTTAGTCCTGTCTATTACTATGGTTTGCACAATACAATTTACGAACAATCTAAAACAGGCTTACTATTTCCCACGTTTGTATTATACTGTTATTATTCACTACTACTTCAACCAATTTGTTTAATGCTATTCCCCTCCTTCCAATAATTCTTCTGCTGTTTTAGAGCTTTTACATGTAATATACAACATGTTTAATATCATTTGCGGAGTTTATACTACTATTTTTCCTGCCTTACCAATAATCGAGTAGGGGAATGTCCTTCTCCACTACTCGCACGCCGCCGACGCCCACTCCAGTGGCATATTTCCCTTGCTTATGCAATTGCATCGGCGTGCGCACACAAAAAGGAGACACACTTTCATGTGTCTCCTAATAATATGCATAATACTATTTTCTTCAAAGATTAGCACTGCTCAACGAGCTTCTTCAATGCCTCAAGTGCCTCGTCAGGAAGCTTGTCATAGCCTTCCTTCTTTGTTGCGAAGCCTTCCACTGCATCTACACGGTTCTGCATAGCTGCCTTCAATGCTGCCACATACTCAGCGTTGTTCATATCCGGCTTGAATGCATCACTTGTCTTGCCTGACCAGTCATACATGATCTCGATATCATCGAAGTTGCCCCACTTCTCGAAGTTTGCCTTTCCTTCAACGATTGTCTCTAAGATGCCCAATGTATCAGCCGGTTTAACCTTTGTACCCATGAAGTCGCCTGTGTTGACGATATAGCATGCTACATCTTTCTCCTCAACCAGCTTCTTGAACTTCTCATAGTCGTTAACTAACGGATATGTTCTGAACGGGTTTGCATAAGGAACGATTCTGAGTGCGTTCATGTCTGTACCTGCAGCAACACGCTCTGCTGTAGAAGTCTTTGTTGCAAGTGTAGCACCCATAACTGATGCAAGCGCTGCGCCCTTTAACTTCACTACTGGCGGGATTGTAGGATCCTTCATGATCCAGAAGATTGCGTTAACAGGAGCATCAATCTTGTCCACGCGGTTCGGAGACCACAGTTTAGACTTGATCGCACGTCCGTTACCGTTTCTGATATCCTCTGTCACGAGCTGAATCTTGCCGTCCTCATCCATTGTAGCGGAGCAGTTCTGTGCAGACAGTAAATACTCATTATCAGGACATCCTGTAGGATAGTCAGCTGTCTTATCGAAATAAGTAGGCTCCAATGCAATAGACGCACATGTATCTGTATTGATAATGAATGCATCATCATGAAGAACCTTGATACCGCCAAATGCATCATACTTTCCAGCATGCTTTGCATGTGTCAGAGTAGACTTACCTGATCCAGACAATCCATATACAGATGCAACGAACTTCTTGCCACCCTCAAGAGAGTATTCCTTCTGTCCACCATGGCAGGAAGCATAGCCGTTTCTGTTTGCAAGTGCCCATGCCATTGTCAGAGTACCCTTCTTGTGCTCACCAAAGTACTTCATACCAAGGATTGCTGCGCAGTTCTGGTTTGTATCGAAATAGCAGAGTGTCAAAGGATCGCTTAAGCAGCTGTAGTCAACGTCCGGTGCCTCATGCGGTGCCCACTGAGGATCAGAGAAGATATAGATATCCGGCTCTTTTCCATCGCCAACAGGCTTAGAAGTCTTGTACATTTTAACATACTCATCAGACATATACTGGAAGTTGATCATCCAGTTGTAAAGAAGGTTCTCCTCTCCTTCCGGAATCAGGAGATGTGCCTTTACCATAAACTCCGGATCAAGACCTACAAAGCACTCTGCATGATACATTGTCTTCCAACGTGTTTCATAGATCGCATCCATAACTACCTTGTCAAGCTTTGTCTCATCTACGCCTGGCTCACCCTTGATACGACGAGCTGCTGCATAACGACCTGTCACTGCACCATCGTTAAATAACAAAACTCTTGCGTCCTTCTCGAGACCAAATGTTTCACCGTCCTTAACCTTCATATCAGTAACAATCGTTCCCGGCGAGTTCTTAGCTAACTCATAAGCTTCCTTTAAAGTGTTCACCTTCACTACATTGTTTCCGTAAAAAGCAGCCTCGATGATAGAACGTGTCTTAGAAAAACCTACCTTTCCAGCACCAATCTCGGAAATGGGATAATACGCTTTCGTTGACATATAAGATCCTCCTTAAGATAATAAAATTTATTTCAAACCGTCATGACGAATTACACTGTCTGAAACGGTTATGATCAGCATATAAGAGCATTAATCTGCAAGCTTGTCACCCTGTCCACCCCTAATATATTAATTATCGCAAAACCTTGAATAAAAGTCAATAAAATTAACAAAATTTCATGATATCTTAATATCATGATATCTTAAAATACAAAATATAATTTCTGA
>CAMWLV010000233.1 GCA_947175175.1 uncultured Lachnospiraceae bacterium | reverse complement strand
CACCCCTCAAGATTGAGGGGCAGGGGAGTTGAATAGGCGAAGCCTACTTTTTTATTAATGGTGGTTCGCGCTGTTTTATCGCACGTGTTGCACCAAGCGATGCGAAGTGCTCTGTGGGATATGCACCTGACAGTGAATCACCGGTATTGAAACTTACAGCAAAAAATCCAGGAAGGTGGGGCGACAGCATACGTGCAGTAGTAACACCGGCAAGTAAGGCAAAGACGCAGGTGCTTGAGGAAACAGAAGGCGCAAACGGGAAACAGTACAGGGTAAAGAATGCGGGCGGTTTTAATGTTGGAGATGTTGTTGCATTTTCGGACAAGAAGACAGTTGTTTATAACCGGATTAAAAAGAGTCAGGACAATGTTCTGGAGTTCGAGGAAGAATTTGAAGGAAGTCTTGTTGATACCAATCTCCTTCCGAACAAGACCTTGACTACTTGTGAGTTTCATCTGGAAGTGAAGTTTGATGATCAGGTGGAGTTGTTTGAAAACGTCTCTTTTAATATTGAAGCGGCGAACTATATATCAAAGAAAACAGCAAAGTCAGATCTGATCATAGCAGAGTATGTTGGCAAGGCGGCAGAAGGAATTGTATCTCCATTTGAAGAGATCTGTGGGGTAGGAGAGAAAGCATTGGCTGCAATTTCGCTGTTGGATGGATCAGATGGCAGTATTTCCAGTATCTCAGCAGCAGATTTTATTGGACAGGACAATGGTGCCGGAAAGAGAACCGGGATTCAGGCATTTCTTGACAATGACATGGTGTCCATTATGGCAGTTCCGGGAATTACAGATCCGAATGTACAGTTAATGCTTGTGGCACACTGCGAGGGGCTGGGGAGCCGTTTTGCTGTACTTGATTTGCCAAGAGATGCGAAAAAAATTGATGATATTATTGCGCATCGTGACATTTTTGACTCAGAGTACGCAGCGCTTTACCACCCTTGGCTTGAGGTGTTTGATCCCTTGGATAAGAAAAATATTGCAATACCGCCTTCAGGATCAGTTATTGGTATCTATGCGAGAAGCGACAATACAAGAGGGGTACATAAGGCGCCTGCAAATGAGACAGTTCGCGCTTGTGTGGGACTTGACTGCCAGTTTAATAAAGGGGAACAGGATATCTTAAATCCAAAGGGTGTCAATCTGATTCGTTCTTTCCCGGGCATGGGAATACGGGTATGGGGAGCAAGGACAGCGACCAGCAATCCGAGCTGGAAGTACGTCAATGTGAGACGACTGTTTATTTTTATAGAGGAATCCATAAGGGTCAACACAAACTGGGCTGTCTTTGAGCCGAATGATGAGACTTTGTGGGTGCGTGTAAAGAGGACAATTGATGTGTTCCTGAACGGACTGTGGAGAAATGGTTATCTTGCAGGGGCAGCTTCGAGCGATGCTTTTTTTGTGAATATCGGACGGGATACGATGAGCCAGGATGATATTGACAATGGACGGTTAGTATGCGTCATTGGCGTTGCGCCTGTAAAGCCAGCTGAATTTGTTATCTTTAGAATTTCTCAAAAGACAAGTTCAGCAGAATAATTACAGAAGATAAGGGACTGTAAAAAGAATACTTCACAGTTCCTAAAGAAAGAGGTGTAAAGGTATGGCTGGTTATCCACATGCGAAATTTAGATATAAAGTTGAGATCGATGGCTTGGAGGCGGGCGGATTTTCGGAAGTTTCCGGATTCGATGCTTCGATTGATGTGATTGAATATCGTGAAGGCGATATGGTGCAGACTCCGATGAAGCTTCCAGGTTTGAAAAAGTACGGAAATATTACACTGAAGCAGGGAGTTGCGGACAGTGATGTGCTCTATCAGTGGATGGTATTGGGCGTAGAAGGCGAGGTTGACAGGAAGACGATCACGATCACACTGATTAACAGTGCCGGCGATGATGCTGCTTCATGGCAGGTGATCAATGCATGGCCGACAAAGTATACCGCACCAGATTTCAATGCAACTTCTTCTGAGGTTGCGATAGAGAGCCTGGAGATTGCTCATGAGGGAATGACGAGGGTATCATAAATCGAGTGCGGATAGCGCCGCTGTACAGCGGCGCTGTTTTAGAAAAAGGGTAAAACAAAGATGAAATGAGGAAGAACATGGAGACTGATTTTCAGGAGGAATACACATTTACACTTCCGCGTGGATACCGGGATGAATATGGAACATTGCACAAAAGCGGCGTGATGCGCTTGGCAAATGCGGCGGATGAGATTTTACCGATGAAGGACCCACGTGTACAGCAGAATCCCAGTTACCTGACGATTATTCTGCTGGCGCGTGTCGTGAAGAAGCTGGGCGATTTGCCGGCTGTTGACACAAAGACAATTGAGAAGCTGTATACGATGGATTTGGTATATCTCCAGGATTTTTACCAGAGAATCAATACAATGGAACTGCCCATATATAAGAATATATGTCCACATTGCGGAAAGGAAATACAGATCCCTGTAAATTTTTTGGAAGCCGACTAATGCGTCTGTATCCGACAGATAAAATTTATGAGGAGGCTGCGTTTATCGGCTATTATATGCATTGGAACCGTAACGAGATTCTTGCGATGTCTCATAAAGAACGAACCCGATGGTGTCAGGAGATTTCCAAAATCAACAGCAGGCTTAATGATGAGCCGGAAAATGTATTTGATCTAAGGAACTGTAAAAAATAACTTATGCACCTTGACTTGTCTATTTCTTTACAGTTCCTAAAGGGGAGGTGACAGATGGGGCAGCATGAAAATCTTGTGATAAATAATCGGTTTATGGTATACATTGGCCTGAATAGACTTTCTTTTGCAAAGGTGAGTGGATTGGACGCTTCTGTGTCAAAGGAGACATATGCCGAGGGTGGAGACAATTATTTTGCGCATACTATGATAACGCCTAAGGAACAGCTTCAGACAATTCGAATGGAGCGGGGACTGCAGCTTAAGAACAATCAGTTGGACAAGTTATATCCGGGAATGTGGATTCCTTCGCTGGAGATTATTGTCGGTGATCAGAAGGGGAAACCGGTATATGACTATTTTGTAATGTCCGCATATGTGACCAAATGGGATGCAGGCAGTCTTGATGCTTCAACGGGAAATGTAATGATTGAAATATTTGAGATTGAACATTCAGGACTTAGCAAGATGCGCATTTAGGACAATTTGATAGTTTGGCAGTGTTTGTCAGATGGAGCCTGGAAATGAAGATTGGAATTGGAAGCAATCACGATGCATTTGCGAATTACATATTTGGGAAATATAAGCGGGCAGGGGAATATGCCTGCAGTGGAATTTCTCTGACTTTTCTACAGCTAAAGCAGGACGAAGGAACAAAGGAATCCAGTGTTCATATTGCTTATCGTCTGATGCTTCAGGAGCTTTATTTTTTGACACACAATACGATTTTTGTGAATCAAAAGGAGATTTTACAGGGAATAAAAGCTTCTGTGGTACGACAGCTTGAATTGGTGCGAAAAGAAAACAGAACAGAAGCTGTGCGGATGGAATCTCTGATCAGACAAATCAGGGAAACAAAGGACAGTGAGCAGCTCATACGCATTGAACATGAAATTGAGAACAGGCTCAGTATAAACATCGTTTCTACAAGAGAGCGCATGAGAGGAACGGACAATCAGGCAGCAGAGCGAACGGTAAAAGTTACGAATATGCATAATGCTGTGATTGACCGTTATTTTGAGAGACTGCAGTCCGCGATTGTATTGAAAACACCCATACAGACAAATAGATCAAACACGCAAGAAGCGGTTTTGGAACAGCAGAGAAAGTTGTTGAGCGAGGTATATGCAGAAAGTACGGAGCAGGAGAAACGAGAGTTTGCATCTTATCTTGTGGAAAGGCAGCTGCTTTATAAGTTGGAAGATAGGGCAGTAAAAGAGCTCAAGATGGAGCAAAACAATTATATAGTCCAGGACAATTATATCGTTCATAAAGTAATGAAAGAACTCGAGACGAATCTGACAAGGGAGATAGCAGAGCAGATAACGAAAGAACTCGAGATGAACCAGACCAAAGAAATAACACAACAGGCAACGAATGAACTCGGGGCAAATCCGACCAAAGAAATAATAGAGCAG
>CAMWLV010000232.1 GCA_947175175.1 uncultured Lachnospiraceae bacterium | reverse complement strand
TTACACCTGTCTATTCTCAAAAAGAAAGACTTATTAGTATCCTAATTGATACAATAAGTCTTTCTTTCAGCTTACCAGCATACTTACTCCCTGATTCAACTGATTGGCCTGGGCGAGCATAGACAAGCCTGCCTGCTGTATGATATTCAGCATGGAATTCCTGACTGTTTCTTCTGCCATATCAGTATCGCGAATCTGTGATTCAGCGTATGTCATGTTCTCATGTGCATTATTGTTGTTGTCGTATGTGTGTTCAAGTCTGTTCTGGACCGCTCCAAAGTATGAACGCACTTTATTGATCGTTGTAAGTGCATTGTCAAGCAGTTCGAGATCTGATGGATCATATATTTCACGCACGGAAAAACTCGGAGTGGGCATAGGTCCTCTTGTGTCATCGGGATAAGTCTTTACATAAAATGTCTGCATTGTCTTTACCTGATTAAATACAGCCGGACTCACCAGCTTGGAAAACTTCTTCTGCTCACCTGCCACAATTTCAGTCCAATATGTATATTCGGCCGGTTTTACCATCACTGTACTGGTTACCTCTTTCTGGTAGGATGTGATCACAGGTGTCGGCGCCGCAGCATTCCACTCGGCAAGTTTTTTCTGATATTCCTCAGGATTCTCCATTTTCACTTCTGTATAATATGTATCAACTCTGTAATTATTCAGTCCAAGCGACTCCACCGAAAGACGTCTGTCAAGGATCGAAAGACCATCTGGTGTCTCATCACTTGCCTGTATCCAGATCTGATTTCCATCCCAGTAATCATAATATGTATAGTATCCATTTGTACGAGTCTCCTCGTAACTCATCCTTACTCTTCCCGTTGTCCTAATGGATGTATCCGCAGAAGTATTTGTCAACGCAATCGCATCTGCATCCCTATAATCATAGATATAGATGCTGTACGGATCGGTAGAATCCTTAATGACTCTGTCAAAATGCCCTTTCATGGCTGCATTCATGGTGTCATATGTTGATTGTGCCAAATCTGCTGCAATTGCTTCTGCAAGACTCTTCGTCTTTACCGCTTTATCAGGATCAGTGTCCGCTAACGCCATAACATCTGTTATCGCCTCAAAATATCCCGCATATGTATTGTTATTCCATGTGAACGGCTTTGCCGAAAGATTGATCTCGCGTGTTGACACATATGACGGATGCGCATTCTCAAAACTCACACCATCAATACCGTCAAATGTACCACTAAACCGGATCGCTTCCATCTGGGCGCATGTGCCGCATGGATACCCAATCTCCGCACCTACCAGACCACTAAGGCTAGTATAAAGATCTGTCGCGTTTGTCTTCTTGGCAAACTCTCCAAAATCCAGCTTTGCCGATACATTATCTGTGATCTCTTTTGACCATCCAGAATATGTCCCATTTGCAGTATGTTTGTTATAATAATTTTGAAAATCCTGCCTTGCCATCAATTCCTTATATGCAAATGTATTTGGATTCTTAATAAAATCTCCAAACCACTGGTATCCTCCAGCATTATTTGTTTTGTCTCCAAAATACAATTTTGCTGTTGTCCCATTGCTAAGTTTGAAATCATGCTGCATAATTCCTGCTCTATCCTGGTTACCTACTGTTGTGTAACCGGCATGGACTTCTATCCTACTGCTCTGTCCGTCATTGATCTTCAGCCATCCGGGCATACTTCTATATACAGTTGAATTAACTTTTACCGTATATTCCTGCGCATTATAGGCCTTACCTTTCACTCTCTTTCCGTTTTGAAAAATATTGATCTCATTGAATTTTGTTGTCTCAAACAATCTGTCCAGTTCCCTAATGCTCTGATCGATTTCCTCCTGAATCGTATGTCTGTCGCTTTTTGAATTGGTTCCGTTGTACGCCTGAATGCTGAGCTCCCGCATGCGTTGAATCAGCTCTGTTGCTTCGTTCAGTGCTCCATCCGCTACCTGACACAGGGAAATACCATCCTCGACATTCTCCATTCCCCTCTCGAGACCCCTGATTCTCTTACGCATTTTTTCTGATATTGCAAGACCTGCCGCATCATCGGCAGCCCTGTTAATCTTATATCCTGATACTAGCTTCTCGGTAGAGCCTGCAAGTTTCTGGCTGTTGATCCCTAACATTCTGTTGGCGTTAAAAGATAATATATTGTGTTGTATTACCAAATCGTTCTACCTCCTTGTAGTTCGACAGCTATATATATAACTGTTATATGATTTCCTTATCAACTATTTGGCTCACCTATGCTTCCATTTATTATATCGGCTTAACTTTTCTGAAAATTTAGCCAAAACTAACAATTCTGAAAATTTAATATATTATCTTCTGTCTGCATACATTTTAATTGGTTTAAAATCTCTTTTCAAACCAAAAACACTACCATACAACACATGGCAGTGTTTTTTTGCAACAATCTATAAGCATCGTAAACTATCATACACACGTATTCAAATCACTTGCCACACTTTTTTATGCCACTTTCTATCCTTATCCTGCTCCCACAAATTCTCAATATCCAGATTCAACATATCGGGATCCATTCCTTTGCGCCTCTGTATCTCCTTATAACGCTCCTCCGCCTGGGTCAACAGACTAAATATCTGGGGAACAAAGACATGATCAAACATATCATTCTGTTCTGCAATCAACTGATCAACCTGTCTGTAAATATTTGATATTTCCGCATAATCCCCACCTGTCGGGTCAAAGCCGCTCCCAGAAGATCCTGCACCATGGGCGGGGTCATCACTCCGATTGGCAGGAGCAGGCCCCAACACCAGATTGGAACGAAGACTCAACAGAATCTCCTTGGACGAACCGCCCTTGGAATCCTTAATTCCCAAAGGGGTTTCTTTTCCAAACTTGTCCGCTATTGATTGTTTTTGCTTCTCATCTAACATGTCATAAAACTGGGAAAGTCTTTCTCTCGATACCATATGATGTATCGCCGATGCGATCCCTGCTTCCCTAAGAGCCTGGTATCTTTTCCCATACATATAGTATTTCTGTTCCTCTGTATTTAAGTTCTCGAAAATATCTTTTTCAACGTAAAAATCAACTCCTCCATCTTCCATGTATTCCCGCTTGTAAAAATCAGCTAATCCTATCATTCTCGCACACAAAAGCTCATCTGTTTCATTTTCCAGCGTTTGTGATTTCCACTTAGGTGCACACTGCGCAACAGCACTGCCGGAAGGAATGTCCGCCTCCTTTCCCCAAGTATATGCCAAAGCATGTAACCGTATCCTATCACCCAAACCATAATATGCACTACCCTTATTTACTTCGGACTTTTGCCGACTATTCTGCGTTTTTTTCTTAACAGGCTTTTTAGAGCGTTCATATGTAAACATATTTTTGTTCCCCTTCCTTCTTCCTATGGCTTCATAATTAGTATAACAGACCTGTCATGAATGGAAATGTGTTTTATATAAAAAGTTTTTACGAATATACACTTTCTTGGGGACGCCTCCGTATTTTCTACTGCTTACAAGATGGAAAATGTGAAAAATCACAGAATCTATACAGACAAAATGTGGCTGTCTGTGGTAGAATGAAATTAACTGGGAACTTACAAAGGACCAGAAACCTTTAAACAGAATTAATCCTTTAATATAGGAGGTCTATTTATGCAAGAATATTTTCCAACAGTGGTGCAGGTTATACCTCAGACCAATTATACGGTACAGGTTTTTTTGACGATGGCAAAATTGTCGAATATGATGCAAGTAATGACTTACAGGGGGAAGTTTTTCAACCATTAAAGAATCTGAACATTTTTATGGATACGTGTACTGTGATGAATGATACCCTTTCATGGGATATAGCAGGGCAAAGGGATCCTGCCCAATCCATAGATATTGATCCCCTTGTTTTATATGAACTGCCTGCTATCAATCATAAGGTGTCATGATGTCACATCACAGCAGTCAAACACTATAGAAAGCTGCCTTCTCTTGCAAAAGCCATGGAAAAAATACCATACAATATGACAAACGACGAACACAATCTATGAGCTTAGTGTCGACGAAAGTATTCAGGAACAATGCCGCAGACGGGCGGAGTACGAATACTATCAAAAACGACGGGATGATCAGATCGCTGCTTTTCAGTAGGGAAATACAAAATTGAAACAAGAAAATACCAATAAGGATGTTGTTATCGCCGACAAGGTCGCGGAAATCGCCGACAAGATCGCGGAAATTGATAACAAGAACATGGAAATCGCTGAATTGAAGGTAAACGGTAAAACGTGAGTACCTATACAAAACTGGAGCAAACCTGTAAGAT
>CAMWLV010000231.1 GCA_947175175.1 uncultured Lachnospiraceae bacterium | reverse complement strand
TAAAGGGAGCAGAAAAAGACAAGGACAAGTTCTGCAAGGCAGCGAGGATTGAGCGGCAACCAATGAGTAAAGAGCGGCTTGAAATGATTCTGGACTATATTGCCGCATACCTTGGCATGATACTGATATTTGCATTTTTCTTTATTCTGTTTGGCAGATAAGAACAAAGGGGCAAGGCGGCAGTACAACACTGCTGCCGACTCCCACATCATAGAAAGGCGGTGCTATTATGGCAAGATTAGGAGCCGGAACAAGAAAGCGTACAGATGGAACACTGGAAAGGCGTTTCACTGTAGATGGTAAAAGATACAGCATATATGCCAAGACGTCAAAAGAACTTGCGCAGAAAGAGCAGGAGATCAGGAAAAAGATAGAGGCAGGGATATACACAGATAACAGGAATTTGACGCTGGATAAGTATTTTGAAGAATGGCTGACGGGGAAAAGGAACGGTACAAAAGGAAATACACTAAAAACGTACAAAAGCTTTTATTACAAGCATGTATCGCCCAAAATCGGCAGCAGGAAAGTGCAGCAGATTGAACGCAGGGAAATATTGGTGCTCCAAAAAGATATTGCAGGGCATTTATCTGTATCAACCTGCAATACTGTATTAAAAATGCTAAAGGTAGTATTAAATGATGCAGTACAAGATGCAGTTATAGGCAAGAGTCCGGCAGAGGGCATCAAAGCGTTAAAAGACACCGATACAAAAGCTGCAGAAACATATCACAGGGCATTGACAGAGCAGGAACAAAAGGACTTTATGCAGGAGATGGCAAAGGATTATTATTATGAGCTTGTTTCACTGCTCTTATGTACAGGTATGAGGTCAGGCGAGGCGGCAGCTTTGACATGGGACGATATCGACTACAAGCAGAATGTCATTCACATTACAAAAACAGCCACTTTTAACGAAGATGGCACTGCAACGATAGGAAGCCCAAAAAGTGAAGCCGGTAAACGCGACATTCCATTAAATGACACAATCAAGGGTATTTTGCTAAGGCAAAGAAAAAAGCAGGGGAGCATTGTCCAGATAGAGAATAGAGTGTTTACAGCAGTATATGGTGGTATTATACATAATCATGCGATAAACAGGGCAATCAGTGATGCACTCGCGAGACTGGAAGAGCAGGGTAAGCCCATAGAACATTTCACGGCGCACGCTTTGAGGGATACCTTTGCAACACGCTATATAGAGCAGGGTGGGAACCCACAGACGTTAAAAGCAATCTTAGGGCACAACAGCCTTGCAATGACAATGGATTTGTATAGTCATGTTCTGCCAAATACCAAACAGAAGGAAATGGACAACTTAAAAATTGTACTATAAAGGCATGGGCGGCGCGAAAAACCGCCTTTTTCCATACCCCAATCCTACCCCAATTTTTACCCCAAATCTATATGAATTAGGGATAATTACAGATGAAACATGATAAACATAGTCAACACGATTGATGTTATACAATCCTTGTAAAATCAAGCTTTGTAAAGGTTTATCACAGACTAAGATAAAAACAGATAAAATTAACAACTTTATACCACAAGTATAATGACAAATCGTTCAAAGTGTGGTATAGTTACGGTAAAGATAAAGAAGGCGGACGGATGAAACGCCAGAGAGGAAATAACGATGAATATGACATTGCAAATCAACTTAAATGATTATTCCTATAGTAGAGGATTTGAACAGGCGCTGTATACAAAACAGAGTCTAAGTTTGATATGCTCATATAGATTTTCATATAAGAGAAGGAATTGTTGGTTGGAATGTTCTGATATAGGATCTGTGTGTTGAGTCATACAGCAAAAAGGGCATGAAATATCATATTTATGGTTATCACCGCTTATCTTGTATGGAAAGTGTTTCACAAGATAAGCGGTTTTTTTGGCGGGCGACACAGTAAAAAGATTTTTAGAGGAGCCAGGAAATAGAAAGGATGGGAAAATATTTTGGAGAATGACGTATTGGAGATTAAGGGAAAGGTTAACACAGCACTCTGTTACGCGAAGATAGTTGAGGACGAAGCAATTGAGCAGATTCGCCGGATGTGTGATTATGAGTGTACACAGGGAAGCAGGATTCGTGTCATGCCGGATGTCCACGCAGGCAAGGGCTGCACGATTGGGACAACGATGACGATCACGGATCGGGCAGTTCCGAATGTGGTCGGCGTGGATATTGGCTGTGGTATGTATACAATGAACCTCGGCAAAGTGGATATTGATTTTGAGAAAATGGATGCAGCTGCCCATTTTATTCCCTCGGGGAAGAATGTGTGGGAGGGGAGACAGGAGAGGTTTGATTTATTGCAGCTGCGCTGTTACCGGAGTCTGAAAGAGGCGAAACGTCTGGAGCGGAGCATTGGAACATTAGGCGGTGGAAATCACTTTATAGAAGTGGATATGGCACAGGATGGGACGAAGTATCTTGTGATTCACTCTGGTAGCAGAAATCTCGGAAAGCAGGTGGCGGAAATCTACCAACAGCTTGCGATTGAATTGCACGCCGGCAAAGAGGAGTATTTCAAGAAAAGGGATATCCTGATTGCAGAGTATAAAGCGGCAGGGCGCAGAAGCGAAATTCAGAGTGCCTTAAAGGAGCTCAAGTGGGAGCACAAGGACTGCTTAATTCCAGAAGATCTGTGTTATCTGTATGGGACTTACCTTGAGGATTATCTGCACGATGTGGAGCTTTGCCAACAGTTTGCAAGACGTAACCGCGAGAAGATGGCAGAAGTGATCTTGGAAAAAACAGGTATGACAGGTACAGACGCATTTCATACCATTCACAATTATATTGATACAAATGAGATGATTTTGCGTAAGGGCGCGATTGCAGCCCACAAGGGTGAGAAGGTGTTGATTCCGATCAATATGAGAGATGGGAGCGTGCTTGCAGTTGGAAAAGGTAATCCAGAGTGGAATTATTCCGCGCCGCACGGAGCCGGACGTCTGATGTCCCGCACCAAGGCAAAGGAAAATCTGTCCATGGATGATTATCGGAAAACGATGGAGGGGGTATACACCACTTCTGTCAACGAGGCGACACTCGATGAGGCACCAATGGCATATAAATCATTGGCGGACATTATCGACGTCATCAGACAATCTGTAGACGTCATTGATATCATGAAACCAATTTATAATTTTAAGGCATCTGACTAGAATTCTTGGAAACTTTTGTTCTGGTCAACGGCCGGAACAGGAGGAACAGAAAATGGTTACGATACCGACCATAGACATGGCTAAGACGGGGCAGCATATTATGGAACTGCGAATACAGGCGGGGTTGTCTGTGCGGGAACTGCAGGAGATCTTCGGCTTCTCCACACCGCAGGCATTGTACAAGTGGCAGCATGGAACGGCACTGCCAACGATAGACAATCTTGTGGTGCTGGCAGCAGTGCTCGGTGTGAAGGTAGATGACATTCTTGTCATGACCGATGGCCCGATGAAGGCCAGTGCATAAAATAATTACATTGATATTACGGCGAAAAACAAGTATAATGTAAAATAGATAGTTGTTCAGGACAGTTTGTGGCACCACGCTGCAAAAATCTTGAGAAAACAGAGTGATATAGATGCAGAATTCGTGTTTGAAACAGCTTATCATTTTGCTGCACATTAGGAATTGTGTTAGAAAACTTTACCATTTTACTTGTCCATTTCTGTACAGTTCCTTATTACAAATAAAAGAATTGGATGAGGCGTAAATATGGAAAAAGAAATAGAGCGATCAGAAAACAGATTGAATGTCAATAAAGACGAGGATGATGCAATTGTCGGAATGAAGGTTTTGATTGTCGAGGACAATGAACTGAATCTGGATATCGTACAGGAAGTGCTAAAGGAGAGGGGACTGATTGTTACAGGCGCAGCGAATGGTCAGATTGCGGTTGACCTGTTCGGCGGCACTCCCCCGGGAACATTTGATGCAATTTTGATGGATATGCATATGCCGGTTCTGGATGGAGTGACGGCGACAAAACAAATCCGCGCGATGGAGCGGTCAGATGCAAAGACAATTCCGATTCTGGCGCTGACTGCAAATGATTTTGAGGAAGATATCAAGCGGACAAGAGAGGCGGGTATGAATGATCATCTGACCAAGCCCTTTGATATGGAGAAGATTTTCAGTGTGCTTGCAGAATACATGATTCATAAGGAATGATATAAGATTAAAAAATGCCTTCTGGTATTACCAGGAGGCATTTTTCATATTATTGCGATGGGGAGTAAACGGTAAAACGTGAGTACCTATACAAAACTGGAGCAAACCTGTAAGATAG
>CAMWLV010000230.1 GCA_947175175.1 uncultured Lachnospiraceae bacterium | reverse complement strand
GCATAAAAAGATTTATCCTGCGTCATATGCAAAGTTAATTCTTAACAGTTCCTAACCGGCAAATGGAGTCGGAGGATCACAGAGGAATTTTAGATTTTGGAGGAATTGCAAATGCAGAAATGGACACGTGTGATGTATCAACCCAATATTCCGTTAGGAGAAAACGGTGAGAAGGTGACGGCGTGCAAAAAGCACATCGCACTCTCGAAGGAGGCGGCAAAGGAGGGCATGGTTCTCCTGAAAAATGACGGGAACCTGCTTCCTCTTGCAAAAGGCAGTAAGATAGCTCTTTTTGGAAAGGCAAGCTTTGACTATGTGCGCGGAGGAGGAGGGAGCGGGGAAGTGACAGTTTCCTATGCGAGAAATCTGTATGAAGGGTTCTCAATGTTGAAGGACAAGGTCAGTGTGTTCGAGGAGCTTTCTGCATTCTACCGCGACAATGTGAAAGAGCAATATCAGGCAGGGCGTGTTTCCGGTATGACAATTGAGCCGGAGGTTCCTGCGGAACTGTTAAAGAAAGCGAGAGCCTACACAGACACAGCGATTATCACAATCTGTCGTTTTTCTGGTGAAGGCTGGGACAGAAAGAGCATTGTCGGTACTGAGAACAAAAATCTTTGCATTACTGAGGAAGCGATGGTAAAACGGTCTGCGGAAATCTTTGAGGACGGTGATTTTTGTCTGACACATGCAGAGCGGGCAATGGTGGAGGCTGTAAAGTCTGATTTTGAGAAGGTCATCGTTGTCATGAATGTCGGAGGCATGGTGGATTCCTGCTGGTTCCATGATGATGAGGGGATTCAGTCTGTGCTGATGGCATGGCAGGGCGGTATCGAAGGAGGACTTGCGACAGCGGAGCTGGTGATGGGAGAAGGCAATCCAAGTGGAAAACTCGTGGATACCTTTGCACGGGAATTAGAGGATTATCCGTCTACAGAGAGTTTCCATGAGTCGGAGCGATTTGTGGATTACGTAGAAGATATCTATGTGGGATACCGCTATTTTGAGACGATTCCCGACGCAGATCAGAAGGTCAACTATCCGTTTGGTTTCGGTCTGTCATACACGGATTTTTCCCTGACTGCTGGTGCTGCCTATGAGGAAAATGGCAGAATCTATGTGCCAGTTATGGTCACAAATATTGGAAAACGTGCTGGAAAAGAGGTTGTGCAGGCGTATTTTAGTGCGCCGCAGGGAAAGCTCGGAAAACCGTCAAAGCAGCTTGCGGCATTCCAAAAGACAAGGCTGCTGCAGGCGGGGGAGAGCCAGAGTATGATTTTGTCATGGCGTGTTGGTGATATGGCATCGTATGATGATCTTGGAAAAATCAAAGAGTCTGCCTATATTCTGGAAAAGGGGACATACTGTTTCTTTGTCGGCGTATCGGTGCGTGATGTTGTGGAACTTGCTTACCGATATGAGGTCGAGGAGGATACGATTGTGCAGCAGCTTTCCAGAAAATGTGCTCCGTCAAGCCTTAAAAAGAGAATGCTTGCAGATGGAAGTTATGAAGAACTTCCGCTTACGATACCTGTAGACACAGATGCTAATGAACTGGTTCCGCTATCCGTTGAGGAGACAGATGGATTTTCTCCTGCGGCAAGGGCAGGAAAACGGTATCATTTGTGGATGAACACGGCGGCACAGCAGCACCAATTTCTGAAGGAAGTGGCAGAAGGAACGATCACGCTTGATGAATTTATGACACAGCTGTCGGATGAGGATCTTGCGCATCTGCTGGGAGGACAGCCAAACACTGGTGTTGCAAATACTTTTGGCTGGGGAAATCTGCCCGACTATGGTGTGCCAAACGTGATGACGGCGGACGGACCGGCTGGACTTCGTATTGCGCCGGAATGCAGCGTGTATACCACTGCATGGCCTTGTGCGACGCAGCTTGCATGTTCATGGAATGAGGAACTTGTGGAGCAGGTCGGCGCTGCAGGCGGAGCAGAGGTCAAGGAAAACAATATCGCCGTGTGGCTGACACCGGCTGTCAATATCCATAGAAGTCCTCTCTGTGGGCGGAATTTTGAATATTACTCGGAAGATCCTTTCCTCACAGGAAAGCTTGCGGCGGCGATGGTGCGCGGTATCCAGAGTAATCATGTCGGCGCAGCGGTAAAGCACTTTGCATTGAATAATAAGGAGACAAACCGCAAAAACAGCGATTCGAGAGCTTCCGAGCGCGCTGTCAGGGAGATATATCTGAAGGCATTTGAAATCATTGTGAAGGAGGCAAAGCCGTGGTCGATTATGTCCTCTTATAATATTGTCAATGGTCATCGGGCTTCCGAGAACAGGGAGTTATTAGAAGATATCCTCCGCGGTGAGTGGGGATTTGAAGGCATGGTGACGACTGACTGGTGGACGAACGGAGAGCACTACAAGGAAGTCAAGGCTGGAAATGATGTCAAGATGGCGACAGGTTTTCCAGAGCGCCTGATGGAAGCTTTGGACAAGGGGATTCTCACGCGCAGGGATATGGAAATTTGTGCAAGGAGAGTGCTGGAGCTGATTCTGAAAGTGGATTAGTGTCTTTTTGGAGAATTTAGAGAATGACACTGCAGTTTCGTATTGGTATAAGACATTTGTTGGATAAGAGAGGGTTAAATATGGATCTTGAACATAATAGGGAAAATGAGGAAGTACATTCATTTGGGTGGGATGCGATTACGGCGGAGTGTGAAAGGGTTTACCCAGAGCAGAAAAATCCGAAACACTATGGAACATTGATCAAATGGGCTTTAGGAGGAAATGATCCGCTTGATGGCATCAGCATCTATGATGGTGGGGATTATTGGCATTTTGTGACGTTTGGAATGTCAGAATTGTATGAAAAAGAATCTGATGACAAAGAGATTAGTGGTTTTGGGATGGAGTTTACCTTAAAATTGAAAAAGGCTGCCTACGAGGATGAGGAAGGTGAGATTAGAAATATCTGTGGAATCCTGCAGACAATTGCCAGAATTACTTTTATGAATGACGAACTCTTTCATGCATATGAATATGTGTATACTGGGCAGACACAGGGTATGGATTCACGGCAAAAGTCCAATATCACAGGTTTTATCACGATACCAGACAATCAATTTCAGACAATCGAAACGCCGAATGGAACTGTCGCTTTTGTCTCATTCATTGGAGTTACCAATGAGGAGCTGCTTGCGATTCAGCATAAGGAGATAACTGTCGAGGAATTATACCATACATTGGGCAGCGATATAACGGATTACAACAGAAAATCAGTTCGATAGACTGCATGTAACACATAAGCAAACAGGTTTGCTAAAAATCACAATTTTTGGTCAGTATCAGAGGGGACATACAGGACGAGGTCTTTGATCTGGCAGTCCAATATCCTGCAAAGATCATTCAGCGTCTTGGTTGATACATCTTTGTTATGTTTCAGGCGATGAAGGGTACTGTTTGACATGTGATGTTTATTAGTCAGAGAATACCAGCTTTCATTTGATTTTTCCAATGTTTCCCAAAATGGGGAGTACACAATCATTTCAAGTATCTCCTTTTTTCCTTAGTATTTAACTTTAGGATAAAATATATTCTTATACTTGAATATCTTCGCAAAAGAGAATATACTGTTAAGCATGACTCAGACGGATATTTACACAATAATGCATTAGCAGTCAAAAGATGTTTGAGATTACATTCAGACAAATATAATAGAAATGTCAGATCATTATTTTTGTGGAGGTTTTATGGAGGAGATAAATTATATCACAGATGAGGAGCGGAAGAAATGCCAGCAGGTAGTTGATGCGTTTGCGGAGTTGTACGAACTGACAGATGTGGTTGTGGTAGATGCTGGGAAATATGGTTTTGTGAAGCTGCAATATTATAGGGAACCTCAGGGATTTGAGGTGATGTCGACTTTTACGGATAGTGGGAAATTATTTGATGCACTGTGGCAGGACTGGTTTGAGGAGCAGGTTCTGGCGACTGTGCTTGGAACGCCGCTGGAAGAACTGGAATACGAGGAGATCTTCGCAATGCTGCCAAAGGAAAAACAGGATGAACTAATGGATAAGAAAACTTATTTTGAAGGCATGCGTTCGAAAGCAAGTGAACAGTGACCATATATGCATTTCCTCTAATAAGGAATATAAAGTGTCAGTTGACAAGGTTCACTGAAATAGCATTTGCTGCGTGGTGTTTTTTCGGCAGGGCTGTGCAATAATGAATCTGCGGCATAAAGGCTGCGGTTTTGCAAACACAATCTTAGGAACTGTTCAAAAATAACTTTTAATATTGCTTGTCTTTTTCTCCGATATCAAATTGTTAAAACAATTACTCAAAAATCAGTTAGGAACTGTTCAGAAATTACTTGTGACAAGGACGCCGTATAAATGTCCAGCT
>CAMWLV010000229.1 GCA_947175175.1 uncultured Lachnospiraceae bacterium | reverse complement strand
TAGAAACACTAAATATGGGTTCATAATCGTAGTTCCAACCGCACAGGTGGAAATTTTTTATAAAATTTATATTATTTGAAGGGAGATTTTCATTATGTACGAGAACAATGACAACTATTCACAACAGTCAAACAACTCTGGAAACACTGGCAATGGATATCCAGAATACTATTATTCCGCAAACACTCCGAACGAAAACTACAATCAGACGATAAACGCTGCACCCATTCCACCGACAGGCAAATCCCGGAAAAAAGGCAGCTTTGGCAAAAAAGCAGTCTCTGTTGTATGTCTTGGTCTGGTGTTTGGCGTGACCGCCGGAGCAGCTTTCAGTATTCCTGCAACTCTTGCTACCAGGGAGCTCAGGGAGACTAAGCTTGAGATCCAGCAGATGCAGGAAGCAATGAATGCCGAAGCGGCAGCCGGAAAAACGGCACTCTCAACCACCTCCGACTCACTAACCGCTTCCAATGCACTCTACAATAATAACAGCACAACAAACATATCCGCAATCGCAAACAGCTGTCTGCCCAGTGTTGTATCCATTACAAACAAAGGCGTGACAGAAGTGCGAACCATGTTTGGCACATATCAGCGGGACACTGAAAGCAGCGGTTCCGGTATCATCATCGGCGAAAATGATACAGAACTTCTGATCGTCACAAACTATCATGTAGTTTCAGGAAGCAGTGAACTCAGTGTCGTGTTCAGCTATGATGAAGACAGCGACAATCCATCGCTGGTAAGCGCCAGGGTAAAAGGTTACGAGGCGGACAAAGATCTTGCCGTCATTGCCGTGTCCCTTGAAGATATCACAGACGAGATGCGTTCCAAGATCAAGATTGCCACAATTGGGGATTCTTCAAACCTTGTACTCGGTCAGGAAGTCGTGGCGATCGGCAATGCGCTGGGATATGGTCAATCAGTAACTACAGGCATCATCAGTGCGCTGGGACGCGACGTAACCGTGTCTGATGAAAATGGCGGCAGGATCACAAACAAACTGATCCAGACAGACGCAGCAATCAATCCGGGCAACTCAGGCGGTGCCCTTCTGAATATGAATGGTGAATTAATCGGTATCAACTCCGTAAAAGTTGCCTCAAGTTCCGTCGAGGGCATGGGTTATGCCATTCCAATTTCAGATGTACAGTCCATCATCGAAGAACTGATGTTAAAGGAGACAAGAGATGTCGTGGCAGAGGAGCAAAGAGGTTATCTGGGGATCAACCCCATCGACGTGACAAATGATATTTATGAGACTTACGGTATGCCGGTTGGCGTCTATATCAACATAGTATATGAAGATTCTCCCGCGGAAGCTGCCGGTCTCGTGAAGGGCAATATCATCACAAAATTTGACGGTCAGACAGTCAAAACGAGAGAACAGCTCGTCTCACTGATGAGTTATTACAGCGTCGGCGAGTCCGTTGACATTGTTGCCATGGTACAGAGTTCCAATGGATATGTTGAAAAGACATTCCACGTGACACTCGGCAGCAAGGATATCTTTGGTGAAGATTCCGACAATGTACAGTCCACACCGAAACAGCAGGAACCTGAAGATGATATTGACAATTTTTTCAGTAATCCGTTTGGTTCTTTCTGGTCATTCCCTTAAATGTCCAACCCTAATCGAGCAGGAAAGACTTTGTCTGTGCATAAAAAATGCAAGCCATAAGGCTTGCATTTTTTATAACTCTATTTTTGCCCTTTCTGCAACCGCCGGAATACACAGCTGTGGATTGATGTTTTCCTCCACTTCCATCGTAATACCTGCTGCCGCCTGACCGAGCTTTGCCATCTGTCTGATGCTCATGTGCTTCATAAATCCAAGCGTCACACCCGCCATAAAGGCATCTGCCGCCCCGTTAGAACCAGCCTGTTCCACACTGCCGCCTGCATTCTGTATAAACTGTTCATCATAGCATGCGCAGTACACGCCCTTTTCTACGAGGATAAATACGTTCTTCACACCTTTTTCCATGATGATATCTGCTGCCCGCTCCAAAGAATCCTTGTCCTGGATACGGATACCGCTCAGTACCTCCGCCTCGGATCTACTGCAGACTACAAGGTTAATCTTGTCAAGAACCTCCAAAAGTTTCTCTGCACTCTGGGCAGATACCGGTGCGGCAAACACCGGGGCCTTGCAACGCTCACTTACAAGCGCGATTGTTTCTTCTGGTATACTGGTGTCAAGGATAACCATGCGCGCCTTATTCAGCATTTCCATTTTGGATGTCACAAAGCTTGCCGTGAGGTTATCATTGATCCGCCTGTCCAATACAGCGAGCCTTCTGTTTCCCTTCTCGTCCGCTATATATAGATGTATGGCAGTGTCAGCCCGCACTGTCTTTAATGAATTGGAAATATCGATCCCAAGTTCCTCGCAATTCTCTATAATTTTGCGCGCATAATCGTCATCACCGATCGCGGTGATCAGCTTTGTTCCAACACCGAGAAGTCTCAGATTATGTGCGATATTCCTTCCTGTTCCCCCTAACGACCGGACAGCCCTTCCTGCACTGGATTCTCCTTCTACCAATGCTTCCTCCGGCGCCCCTCCGATATCCATACTCGCGCCTCCGATCACTGCACAATAATCAGGACCACTCGTCACATACCCCTTTCCAAGAATATATCCTTTTTTCATCAGATTGGAAATATGTACTGCTGCCGAAGAACGGGCGATTCCCGCTTTTGCTGCAAGCTCCTCCTGTGAAATCATCGGATTTTCCATAATCCACTGAAATATCTGTGCCTCTCTATTTGTCATATATACTCCCTTCTCTTTATCAATCACTATGAAAATAAGGAATTAGTCCTTTCATGGCATTGTACGAATCAATTTTATAATTATGGCAATGATTACCTATTTTTAATCATAACACCACAGAAAAGCACTGTCAACGTATTAGTAAAACATAATATCTTTTTTGGCTAAATTTGGTACATGATTTCCACTACTTTTATTAATGTCTGAAAAGTTTTCATTGACTTTCAGTGTACAATTGACTGACAATTTGATATACTTAGATATATCTGTTCCAAAATATCCAAAAGCAAATTTTCAGGAGGATTTACATATGAGTAAGAAGAAAGTAGTAGTCGCACTGGGACATGACGCGCTGGGATCCACCACACTTGCGCAGCTCAGTGCTGTCAAAAAAACAGCAAAGGCGTTAGCGGATCTGGTCGAAGCAGACTATCAGCTGACAATCACACACAGTAATGGTCATCAGGTCAGCATGATTCACAAAGCCATGACGGAGCTGCACCGCATCTATATCGACTACACACCCGCACCAATGTGCGTATGCTCTGCGATGAGCCAGGGTTATGTGGGTTATGATATACAGAATTCGTTGAAATCTGAGCTTTTGAGCCGGGGAATCTCCAAATCGGTCAGCACGATTCTGACGCAGGTGACAGTTGATCCCTATGACGAAGCTTTTTATGAACCGAAAAAGGCAATCGGGCGCTATATGTCAAAAGAAGATGCCGATACAGAGGTAAACAAAGGGAATTATGTTGTTCAGACTGAAGACGGGTACCGCAGGGTTGTCGCTGCCCCCCAACCGATTGATATTGTAGAGATTGAAGCCATCAAAACGCTCTCTGATGCCGATCAGGTCGTGATCGCATGCGGCGGCGGCGGTATCCCTGTCATCGAGCAGCAGCATGTACTCAAAGGAGCTTCCGCAGTCATCGAGAAAGACTGTATTGCAGGCAAGCTCGCCTCCGACCTCAAGGCTGATGAGCTTCTGATTCTCACCAGTGTGGACTATGTATACCTGAATTTCGGAAAAGACAGTCAGGAACCTTTAAAAACACTGACAATTGCAGACGCGAAACGCTATATCGAGGAGGAACAGTTTGGCGAGACAGACATGCTTCCCAAGATCGTCGCCGCGATATCCTACCTCGAGGCAGTCCCTGACGGCAGGGTTGTCATCACTTCCCTGAACAAGACAGCTGACGCCATCAATGCAAAAGTAGGCACAATCATTACAGCAAGATAAAATATGTTTGGAAGAAGGCGGCAGGTCTGTCAATCCTGCCTGCTGCCCAATTCACCCAGGACTAACAGAAAAGCTCCTATGATAATTCCAAAGTCAGCGAGATTGAACACGATGGCACTGCATTTTTCAATAAGTTTCCTGAAAAATCGATTTTTGCACTTTTCCGCCTTCATGAAACGGACTGAAAAATAATCGACCACGTATTTTCTTCGGAGACGGTCATAGGTATTGCTGTAGGCACCGCCCAGTATCAGGGCAAGTCCGGTCTTTAGGATTCCTTTACCCTTCCTGCCAAGTGTCGCAACAAAAATTCCTGTCACAAATGCACTGAATACCAAGGAGAGCAATGCGATCAAATACTGGTTTTTATCACCAATGTTCATCATTGCTCCCCTGTTATGGTATCGTTTGATTACAATTTTTCCGTCTGCCACTGGCTTTTCACCAACAAAATCACCTTTCTCAACCTGGTACTTGATGATGCTGTCCGCTGCCAAAAGTGACATTAGTGTCATAATATATGACAT
>CAMWLV010000228.1 GCA_947175175.1 uncultured Lachnospiraceae bacterium | reverse complement strand
CCCGTCTAGTGGTATAGGAGATGTGTATAATAGACATCCATTTATTGCTTCTCAACATATAAATTTCGGGGAGTTCAACCCACCCAAACTCAAAATAAATTAGTTCATCTGGAATAATAAATTTGCTTTGCCCCTCATAGCTATATACGTAATAATAATTTAAACTCCCGTTCCAATCATAGATTTCACTTTTACAAAGTCCGCCTTGTTCATCATAGCTATATACACAGTACTGACTCAAACTTCCATCCGGATCATAGAAATCGCCTTTACTAAGTCTGCCCAGCTCATCATAGCTATATACCCAAAAGTATCTCTTGTCCATTTCTATTTTACAAAGCCTGCCTTGACCATCATAGTAATAGTTCCATTCTTCATCCATTCCATCATAGTACGTCTTATGAAACCTGCCTTGACCATCATAGCCATAAATGGAATAATAGCTCAAAGTGTTGTCCATTCCATCATACTCTGCAACTTTATCAAGCCTGCCTTGTTCATCATAGATGCAGACTTCCTCGTAGAACAGTCCGCCTCCGCCATATTCCACTTTACCAGGTCTTCCCTGCCGGTCATAGTTATAGACTGCAGAGCGAAATATTCCACCTCCTGAGTAATAATAAATCTCTTCGCGAAGCCTTCCTTGTCCATCATAATCATAACTATGTGTATAAGAATCTATAAAACTCCCATCTGCATTGTAGGCTTTTCTTATAACCTGATATCCATCCTGCTCTCCGATTTCTTCCTGTATCATATCTTCATCTGATTCCAGTTCCGGCATCTCGCCAAGGTATGCGCCATCCTTTGTGAAAAGATATTGACTATGGTCTATTTCATGTACACCATCTTGAAACAATCTCCCATCCAAATCTGCACAATAGCTGTTATCATTTACTTCAAACCAGCCAGTCACCCTATTTCCCTGTTCATCATAATAATACAGCTCTCCGTCCTGTGTGACGAATCCTGTCTGAACTGGTTCTGCTTCCTCTGATTGGGGCATGTTTTCCAGCAGCATTGTATTGACAGTTGTTGTTTTTGTTTCTTCTGGCTGGGATTTGATCACTGCTGCCGACGCTGTATCTTCTTGCGTCTGGGTCTCTATCTCTATTTCTATTTCTATTTGTGCGAATTCTAACTGGTGGTGTATATCTGTACTATATACTACAAATGCTATGATAACAATTGCTATCCCTAATATTACTGCTATGATTTTCTTTTTGCTGCTCATAAATATCCTCCCCGAATCCGGCACCTAAAAAACTATTTGGCTGATTCTATATCTGCATACTCGAACATATATTTCAATTTAAAAGGCTACCTCAGCATAAAGACGCATGGAACAGTAATGTAAACCATGCGTCTTTATCCAATCAAAAAGAGGAACATGAAGGACTTTAATCCGCCCATTTATACCGAAGTTTGTACCTGCTATATTGGTCATAGCGCAGATAGTTCTCCTTCTGCAGCCTGCCGATCACAATATAGGGCATTACATTTTGTGATGCTGCAAAGTCTGTTATTGATTCTATTGAAAAATCGTTTTGTCTGATAAACAACGCATAATCTTTAGAATCAAGCAGACTTTCCTTTGCAAATAAATCGGCTGATCTCTCTTTTTCTTCATCACTGCCATCATCTAAAAATTTTGCACTTTTTGCTATATCACCATTCACGATATGCCCTATCTCATGGAACAGGGAAAACCAGAAAATATCCGCATAAGATCCACGTATCGTCAATACCATCTGATAAATTCCATTCTTTTTCTGCGAGATATATCCCTGTACTGGTGCTCCCCTGAAATTTTTTACAACAGAGTAATCTATGCCATACTCTTTCATTACACTATGCAGATCCATCTGAATATTTGCTTCTCGTTTTAGCATGACTTTCTTGATATCTCTGATCAGATCATCAGTCCTCGATGCATCATATTGCTCCTCAATGATCCTGCCGTCACTTTCAATCTGGCACAAACGAATCCACGCACCTAACACATAGGGATTTACATTCTGATTGGAAGACATTCTGAAAGCTCCGACTGGCACGATGTCTCCAAGCCTTGAAATATCGCTCATCCCTAACGCTTTCCGCAGAGACAGAATCGATGCATCTTTCTTTTCGCCAATAGGCATTTTTCCCTTTTTCCGAAGATATTTCACAACATCCGCAAGCTCTTCTCTGACGCTTCTCTCCTCTGCTGAAATAGTCTGTTCTTTATTAATTTCCAGTAATTCTGCATCATAATTCGACTGCAGATTTAACCAAAAAGACTTAGGAACATCCAATGCGTATTCCAGTGATAATGCAAACTTGGCAGAAATATCCTTCTTTCCTGCAATCACATTACTCACATATGCTGCTGTCACCCCGGTTCTTGTCGCCAATTCCGCCTGTGTGATTCCCCGGTCTTCTAAGACATCCGCGATTGTCTCCCCCGGATGGATTATCAAATCACGGGATATACCAGTTCTCTTTGCTGCCATGGTAATCACTCACTCCTTCTACTTCAATCTCAGTGCATATCTTAATTGTATCTTGCGTTGCATTTGGTTCAAGAATCAGCCGAACATTCTTATATCCTGTCAGTTGCTCTGGTTTCCCTAAGCCCAGCTTCAGAAAGTCCCCAAAACATTCCGCTGCTGCCAATCTGTCCATATGCTTCTTTATCGTCCTCACCCAATCAGCTGGCAGAGCTTTCTGCATCTTTGTATAATCAGTAAAAAATTTCTCTACCTTGCTGTTGGCATACGTAATCTTAATATCATCTCACCACCTAAAAATTAACTATTTGGTTAATTACATATTAGCATATTTGAACATATGTGTCAATCAAAAAGACGGCCTCATATCCCTTTTAGTTTCTCCACCTCTGCCTCAATCACACGCTTATCAAGCCGTTCGAACAAGATCTGTATCTCCGGCAAAACATATCCTCCGGCGACTTCGTGTATCTGCCATTGATCGTCCAGATGAAGCCAGCTGCAGACCTTCTCCGATGAAAAAGGAAGAAAAGGCTTTAACAATACTGCAAGATTCGCTATGATCTGTACGCATTGGTATAATGTGTTCTGACAGGCGGCTTCATCAGAGGTACGTGTAATCCACGGTGTCTCTGTGTCAAAGTATTTATTTGCCCAGCGCACAAACTCAAAAATCCCGTTGACTGCATCTTTAAATGCCCCTTTTTCAATAAAACCGCCTGTAGTCTGATACAGATTCTCTATCTTTGCCTCAATTTCCGCATCAATCCTGCCATCAGGCACAACACCGTTCCAATATTTTCTGATAAAAGAGAGCGACCGGTTTACAAAATTTCCATACGCGCCGAGCAGCTCCCCATTATGACTGTTGACATACTCCCTCCAGGAAAAATCCGCGTCCTTTTTCTCAGGACCATTCGCAAGAAAATAATAACGAATAGAATCTGGATCATACCAATCTACAATATCTTTTGCCCAGATCGCATAATTCTGGCTCGTGGAAATCTTCCTGCCCTCGAGTGTCAGATATTCGCTGGAAACAATGTGGTCGGGCAGATGCCATCCGCCGCCGTTTGCGATCAACAGAGCAGGCAGAATAATCGTATGAAATGGTATATTATCCTTGCCATGCACATAATAATGCTTTGCATTCACTCCCCACAGATTCTTGAAGTCCGCTTCCCTGTCTTCTGCTGCACATTTGCTGGCAGACAGATAGCCGAGTACATTTTCTGCCCAGATATAGATCGTCTTTCCTTCATAATCATCTAATGGAACATCGATTCCCCATTCCAAATCCCTTGTCAGTGCCCTGTCCCGCAGGCCTTCATCAATGTAGCGGTTTGTGAATGCGACCGCATTTTTCCGCCAGGAAACTGCACTGTCCACCAATGCCCGCAATTCCTTTTCTAATCTTGAGATTGCGATATATAAATGTCTGGATTCCCTGAATGCCACTGAACTTCCACAGACGGCACAGACTGGCTGCAGCAGGTTTTCCGGCTCCAACACGGTGCCGCAGTCATCGCACTGGTCTCCTCGCGCCTCCTTTTTGCATTTCGGACAGATGCCCGTGACAAATCGGTCTGCCAGAAAACTCCGGCATGTTTCGCAATAGGCCTGCGGCGTCTCCTTCTCATAGACCAGATCACTTTGATACAGGTGTTTGTGAAATTCCCTGACAAATTTTTTGTGCCTGTCATCTGATGTCTTTGTATAACAGTCATAGCTGAATCCCAGCTTTTCAAAACACCGCACAAATTCTTCGTGGTAAAAATCACTGACTTCCTGCGGTGTCCTTCCCTCCTTTTTTGCCCTGATTGCCACGGGCGTGCCATGACAGTCGCTTCCTGATACAAAATACACCTGATCCCCACATGCCCTGTGATACCTTGCCAGCACATCTCCGGGCAGCAGAGCTGCGATATGCCCAATATGCAGCGAACCGTTTGCATACGGCCACGCGCCTCCGATTAAAATATTTCTTTTTAAAGTACTTCTTTTCATTTCTATTTACCTCATTTCCTTAGGAACTGTTAAGAATTAACTTTGCATATGACGCAGGATAAATCTTTTTATG
>CAMWLV010000227.1 GCA_947175175.1 uncultured Lachnospiraceae bacterium | reverse complement strand
CCTCGAAGAAATATCCTGCGCAATCTGTATCACTTATTTTCCTACAGTTCCTAAAGACCACTCTTCTCAGCAAAATCATGTATTCAGTTCTATCAAAATTTTCTCTACATCCTCAGTAACCAACATCTCATTGCGCAAATCCATCTTCTCCAACAGAATTCTCTCCGGCTCAAAATAGTGATATGGAAAACACTCCACATGATATGGTCCATCGTCATAGCTCATAACATCATACCTTTCTCTGACATCCAGCATTTCCTTTAGCAAATGCTCATTTCTCTCACAATCAATATCTAAATAATCATAATATCGATCCATGATGTAATGTGCTCGTCTTTCTGCACATAGCCGGAATGCCTCCAGACCCCATTGCCTCAGCAGTTGTATACAATTACTGTCGCGAAAAGCATGCGCTAATAATTTTTGATTCAGCAATGCAAGACATATTGAAATCTGTACTTTTCCATTCCATGCGGGCAGTATGTACCACTCTCTTGTATCATTGATAACCTCCCATTGCAGAAGATACGCTTCGTATAAGCTCAGTTTTTGATTCCTCAGACCATCCGAAATATATTTTGACAGAATTGTTGCCTTCAATATCGGATTATTTGATTCCCTAATGCTCTGAATCATGTTTAATATAGTATTTTCCATTTTTATACCTCTCGCGTGCCCCAGCACGCATATTTACGTCCTCCAAAACCATCATTCCCCGGATTTAAATAGATTCCCATACGCCTGTCTCCTTTACCTCTGTCACTATTATACGGAAGATTCAAATAATTCACAAGATAAAAACACAGACAAAAACCTACACGATCCTACTTGCATCTGTGCAGGTTTTTGTCCTAATACAATTTTTACTTTGTCAAATCAATCGTGATCGCATAATCCTCCAATACTTTTTCCGAATCTACAATTTTACTCCCATCCGCATCCCACTGAACACGCACAGGAATGATCGTCATGGTCGGAGAAGATGCATCAAATCCTACAATCTCCAAATCCTGGGAAAAAGTATTAATCCCGCCAGCTTCATCGTATTCTGGAATAGAACAGCCAGAAGAACGCAGCCATTCATCACGGGTAAGCCTTTTGCCAGACGCATCCTCCAAAATATATTCGCCCCACGGCAGGATCTCCATCATTCTGTCATCACTCACTTCCCAATTCAGGTGCAGATTAATCACAGAAGGAGTGACTGTCACATCATAAGAAACAATCTGTCCGAAATCCAGACCAGAAACATTTCCGGTATTCCTTACAGCAGTGCCAAGCTTATCGGATTCTACTGTAAAAGAATAGTCTTCCTTACTGTCAGGGGCAGTGTATACACCCACTTTTACATGAATACTATCCGTTTCGGCCTGCTGCAGCTCCTGGTTTAACACAGAAACCTTGCACTCATAGATACCGCTTCCCTCCTCCGTTTCCACCACATATTCGAGGCGGCTGTCAATCCCGTTAATATAGACATGGTCGCCTAATTCAAAGAAATCACTTTGTGGATCTGCCCAAAATATCAGGGTAGCACCATCATAGTAAACATCTGTCACCCGGAATAAAGGCTCACTCTGTACACTGCTGTCTGACGAGTCTATATCCACAATAGACTCCATAATAATCGCTCCTGATGCCTCATCACTGTGGATCATAGACTCCTCCACGGTCTTTGCATTGATTCCCAGACCGCTCAACCAGTTCTGGAACACCGGCAGACGGGCAGCTGCTACTGTACTTCCCGCCAGAACCAGACAGGCAGCAATCGGCAGCAATGCCTTATATGGTTTCCGTTTTCTTTTCCGGCTTCTATTTTTGACGGGATTCATCTGTGCGTAAACCTCCTGGGAAACGATCTGCTGGAACCTTTCAGGCGTTCTGGGAAAGCTTCTGTTCAATTCTGCTGCAAAATCTTCATAGTTCGTTCTCATAATCTTCCTCCTTCTCATAATCCTCTCTCTCCATGATACAGCGGAGGTCTCTGCGTCCGCGGCTCAGGCGGCTTTTTACAGTTCCCGATGGAATACGCAGGATTTTGGCAATCTCCTCAATAGAATACCCTTCCAGATAGTACAACACTATCGTCAGTCGGTACTCTTTCTTCAGTGTACTCAATGCTTCATATAAGTCGGAATAATCTAAATTGATATACTCCTCATCCTCTGGTTCTGTTAGTATGGCAGCTGTCTTTTCGCGCTTTTTCAACAAGTTGTAACATTCATGAATCAAAATTCTAGTGAGCCAAGTCTTGGCATACGCCTCCTGCTGCAGGGTACTTAATTTGCCAAATCCTGTGGCAATCGCCTCCTGCACTGCATCCTCACAATCCGCATCATTTTTCAATATACTTTTTGATATACGGTAAAGACTGTCTGTGGAAGAAAGCACCACATCAGCAAATGCTTCTTTATCCATTATGTTCTCCCCTTTCCTCTTTGGATATTACACCTATTAGAGGAATAAAGACTTGAAAAGGTTCCCGCGAAATATATTATATTTCAAATTGTATCATTTGTGTTACAATAAGAAAAGCACGTATGCCTCTCTTTTTCGTGCAGATAATGAGAGGACAGGCATAACAAACTACCTTATAATGAAAAAGCAGGAAGCGATGGAGGGATTTTTATGGAATGGATTGAACGACTCAATCAGAGCATGCATTACATCGAGGAACATCTGACAGATGAGATCGACTATGAACAGCTTGGGCGGATTGCCTGCTGCTCCGCTTATCATTTTCAGAGAATGTTTACTTACATGGCAGGAGTTCCGCTGTCAGAATATATTCGCAGAAGAAAAATGTCACTAGCGGCGGTGGACTTACAAGGCGGGGAAGCAAAGGTTGTCGATATTGCGGAAAAATATGGCTATCACTCCCCGACGGCATTCAACAGGGCTTTTCAGGGGATCCATGGCATTGCGCCTTCCGCTGTCAGAAATGAGGGTGTATCCGTGAAATCCTATCCGCCCATCACCTTTAAAATTGTTGTGAAAGGAGCCGAAGAAATGAATTATCGGATTGAGACAAAAGAGACATTTCGAATCATCGGCGTATCCGCGCCGCTGCACAGGGAACTTGAGAATAATTTCATGATCGTACCAAAAATGTGGGAGGATGCTGTCGTCAACGGAACGCTGGAAAAATTGGCAGGAATAATGGATACACCGTTAAAAGGCCTTTTGGGTGTGAGTGTCTGCAATGATGAGGAAGCATGGAAGTATTTTATTGCCGTTGCAAGCACAAAGGAAACTGACGATTTCGACGAGTATATTGTACCTGCATCCACCTGGGCGGTTTTCCCGGGCAGCGGCACCAATCAATCCATACAGGAATTGGAGCAGCGTATTGTGACTGAGTGGCTTCCAACTTCCGGCTATGAGTATGGCAATGCCCCGGATATTGAAGTATACTTAAATCCAGATCCGCAAAATGCCCAGTTCGAAGTGTGGATTCCTGTGACGAAAAAACAGGTATAGCTTTTTTCTAACAAAGACCGCCGGAAAATGATTACATTTCCCGGCGATTTTAATCGTCGATATTAATCGTCCCTTCTATTTTCCGTCTGCAAACTGCTTCGACTCATATCCTGTCACATTTTCTGTCCAATATTCGTCAACTTGCTTCCAAAAAGTGTCCTCATCCACTGCTTCCCCATGCAGATAATATTCTCCCCAGTCTTCCTCAGCCAGAATCTCCTCCAGCCAGCCCTCATGATCAAATCGAATACACAGCCAGCAGTTGGCTCCAGCACCGCCAGAACCAATGTAGATGCCATTCGTCTGGAGCGCTTCAAATCCTCTGTAAACGACTTGCCATCCATAGAAATCTTCATTCTCACGATGCAGGATCAGAAACATCGGTCCCGGTAATGACTGCAGAATTAGTTCCTGCACACCATCTCCGTCTAAATCAAATACCCGCACTTCCTCGATCAAACATTCCCCGAAATCACCCCAGTCTTTTATGTAATGCTCAAAATCAATCACTTCTTCGGAAGCGTAGCGGGTATACAAAGCATACTCCCCCTCACCAACAGGTTTACCGTCTATGTTCAAATATGTAAAATCTCCACCATCAGCGTAATAAAAAGGAGCATTTTCCCTAAGAACCGGAAAATACTGCTGAAATCCCTCCCACTCTTCGTCTGTCATTCTGCTCTGAAATGAATCGTAGTCCAACTCTGACACTTTCACTGACCCATAGTAGTCCGCAGCAAGTTCCGTTTCTGGTTCTGTCTTTGTTGTTGCTCCCGATTCCATTTCTGTTATAACTTCCAATTCGCTAACAAGATCTGAAAACTCTTTTTGTATTTCACTGCCTTCTCCAGTTTCAGTATCTTTACCCCCCTGCTCCTGTGTCTGGTGTACTTCCCGTTCTCCGTTATCTGGAGCACATCCTGTAAACGCCCCTATCATAAAAACGGTTGACAACCACCACAAATGTCTTACTGTAATCATATATAATTCCCCTCTTTCGGTAATTCGTCTGGAATAATCCAATTGACTTCCCCACATTTTCCCCCTTCTCAGCAAATTCACAGATACTCTTCCATGCCAGGTCTGGTGCAATGAACAATCCCTCCGAAACATACAAACCATCTCCCCATACATCCAATAC
>CAMWLV010000226.1 GCA_947175175.1 uncultured Lachnospiraceae bacterium | reverse complement strand
ATGCACAGGGGCGCGTAAGGTTGATCTCATAATTTTGTTGACAAAATTGATAAAATAAGGTATGATTAGAATAGATGTTCGCAAAACAAACATTCGAGTGACGGTAAGGAGCTGTAGCAACAGTTCCTAAGGATAAAGGAAAACAGAAGTAATGATGTTTCGGGAAAGGGATTTCATATTAATTACAGTCATCATTGTAATAGCGGTGGTGTCATCAATGCTGATTGCGCCCGCACAGAGAGATGCCGGAGCGACAGTGCGTATTATAATAGATGGGGAGCTCTATGGAGAATACAGCTTATCAGAGGAACAGTCCATTGCAATAGATGGAGAATTAGGGCACAACAGGCTTGTGATTGAAGACGGCAGTGCGTATATGGCTGGTGCAGATTGCCCAGACAAGTATTGTATGGACTATAAGCCGATTGCAAAAGGCGGTGAGACAATCATTTGTCTGCCGCACAAGCTTGTGGTGGAAGTGACAGGAACCCGGGACGTGCAGCAGCCTGATGTGATTGTTCCATAGTTTTGAAACAGCCATTCAAATAGGCGGACTATTGGATTTGGATGAGGAGAATGTGGTTTTTATTATAATTGATGTACGACAGGGGAATGCGTATGACGACAAAGAGAGTAGCATACTGTGCCATGCTGACAGCACTTGCAATGATATTTGGATATGTGGAGGCATTGATACCGTTTGGTTTTGGCATACCAGGAGTGAAACTTGGACTCCCTAATATTGTTATTGTCCTTGCGCTGTATATCCTTCCGGCGTATCAGGCGTTTGCAATACAGCTGATGCGCATTGTGCTTGTCTCCTTCTTATTTGGGAATCTGTCCATGATGCTTTACAGCCTTGCAGGGGGAATGTTAAGCCTTCTGGTGATGTTTCTCCTGAAAAAAGGAAATAGTTTTTCCATCACAGGTGTCAGTATCGCAGGAGGGGTAAGTCATAATATGGGACAGCTGGTTATGGCAGTGATGGTGGTGCAGAATTTAAAAATCGCGTTTTATTTTCCGGTATTGATGATGTCGGGACTGGTCACAGGCTGTCTCATAGGGATTCTGGCATATCGGATCAAACCAGTATTGGATAAGCATGCAGAAGAATAGAGAAGGGAAGATGGTTATGGCGGGGGAAAAGCTGATTTTTCACATAGATGTCAACAGTGCCTTTTTGTCGTGGGAGGCGGTGGAGCGGTTAAAGCATCCAGAGCAGTTCCCGGACATCACAGTAGATCTACGCGAGATTCCCTCAGCGGTAGGGGGAGATCGGTCAAAGCGTCATGGAATCATACTGGCAAAATCCATTCCGGCAAAAAAGTACAAGGTACAGACGGGAGAACCCATCACGGAGGCGCTCAAGAAATGTCCCAATCTAGTGCTGGTTCCGTCTCGGCATGGGATATATAGGGAATATTCGCAGGCATTTATATCGATTCTGGAAAGGTATTCAGATACGATCGAACAGTGCAGTATTGATGAGTGTTTTGTTGATATGACAGGAACAGAGAAGCTGTTCGGAGCACCCGTAGAGGCGGCTGCGCGTATTAAGGACGAGATCTATCGTGAGCTTGGATTTACTGTGAATGTGGGAATTTCTACGAACAAGCTGCTGGCTAAGATGGCAAGTGATTTTAAAAAGCCAAATCTGGTACATACACTTTTTCCGCATGAGATACCAGATAAGATGTGGAGACTTCCGGTGGGGGATTTGTTTCTGGTAGGGAAATCGACAGAACGGACACTGCACACACTTGGCATTCATACAATCGGAGAGCTGGCGCACACAGATCCGCAGATTTTGCGGGGAGCATTAAAGAAGCAGGGAGAAGCGATCTGGAAATTTGCAAACGGTGAGGGTGCATCGATCGTAGAGCCAGAGCCTGCCGATAACAAAAGTTATGGAAATGCCACTACGATCGCCTTCGACGTGACAGATGAATCTACGGCGAATATGGTGTTGATGTCATTGGCTGAGACTGTGGGGAGGCGGCTTCGCAATGATGGGGCAAAAGCGGAGGTTGTGACAGTCAATATCCGCTACAGCGATCTGTCAAGGGTATCACATCAGTGTGAACTGTCACACGCCACGAATATTACCAATGAGATATATGATATGGCATGCAGATTGTTTGAGGAGTTGTGGGATGGCAGACCAGTCAGGCTGCTGGGGATCCAGACCAGCCATATCAGACAGGAAAGTGATGGCAGACAATTATCGCTCTTTGATGATGGGAGTTATGAGAAGCTTGAAAAGCTTGACAGAGCGATGGACAGCATCAGGGAAAAGTATGGCTCTGATGCTGTCAAACGCGCGTCATTTTTAAGTCAGGGCAATTCGAAAAAGCCCCGCATTGATTCTGATCCTGGAAAGGAGAAGCATTTTGGCAAGTGAGGATCAGTCGATTTTATTCAAGGTAAAGTCGTCGACAGTCCCCCAGCCCGTTGCATTGCATTTGATATGTAAACCAATTGTGAGTGTGCCGTCAGTAACTTTTATAGCAGATATAGTCGGTACCTGCCAGTCGGCATAGCCTTGTGCAGTAAAGGAATCAGAGAATACATTGTCACTGATTTTCGTATAGAGTTCCATCTCAGCACTGGCATCAATATCTCCGCCTTGGAAGTAAGCCTTTAACTCATAAGTGCCTGGCTCTAAGTCTGTAAATTCCTGCTCAATAGAGAAGTCCATATCAGACTCCGACCAGAAGTGGAAGGAATACTCGCCAGTGTGTGCATCCCCGGCCTTTTTCTGGAAATCCGTTGGATTTTTATCCCCTTCGTAAGTAACATTCCACATGGAGGTATCAGTGTCCTCAAAGCTTGGATTGGACACATAGTTGAGCATTTCCACGTTGACTGTGCAGCAAACCTCTGTCGGATTATCCGAAGTGGCGTTATCGTCAAGGATTCTGCCATAGATTTCATAGGTTCCTGCCTTGGAGGTATCGATATTCAGCACTTGTTCCTCGTACCATTCAACGGGCATGGAGGTGTTCAGAGCGCGGTTGTTGTAGACAACGTCTACTGTATCAGGAAGTTCCACATCAGAGTCGATATTGCAGGCGATGGTTGGAGCATTGATCATATCGATCGCGGGCTCAGCATTGGTACCATATTTTAACCATTTGTATGTATTTAAGGATTCCAAGGGTTTTCCGTCAGCGCCAAATAACGCCTGATTGTCCCATGAACAGCCGCCATACCACTGTCCAGCATCATCGGGATCGTAATCTGCGGCATAGCTGCTTGCCCAGCCAGAGCCAAATTCCTCCCAGATCGGGCTGTTGTCAGCGTTCATGTCTCCTACAGTGATCCACGCGCCTTCCCAGTAGAATACGCCGAGGGCACCAGCTTCGTTAGCTGTAGCACATACATCGCGGAGTGCTGTGGACTGGCTCTGTACGGTAGCGCCATAGGCGTCAAGCAGGTCATCTTCACTGACACTGTTGCCAGATCCGTCAGTATCTTCTGCAGTGTAGCAGTAAGCTGTTTCGGCTATGAGTGTTTCCTTGCCATACTTGTCCTGGATATTTTTCATGACATTTTGAACATTCTCAAAGGTTCCATGCCAATAAGGATAGTAGGAAAGCGCAAAGATGTCATAGTCTACCTGGAAAGATGCAAGCTTGTACAGAATTGAGTTAATTCCGTCATAGTCATCAGCATTCGTATAGTGAAGCGCGACCTTGATCTCCTTGTTATAGCTCTCGGAGACTTCTCGGACAGCCTTGCTTCCTGCGCTCATGAGCTTTGCCACGTTTGGGATCTGTGTCTCGCCTGCCATGCCGTTGTTGGTTTCGTTGCCGACCTGTACCATACAGACATCGACACCGTTGTCCAAAAGCTGTGTCAGACTGTCCTTAGTAAACTCGTACAACGCGTTTGATTTTTCATCAAGGGACAGATCCACCCATGCTTTGGGACACATTTGCTTTGCTGGATCTGCCCAGAAGTCGGAGTAGTGAAAATCGATGCAGACTTTCATCCCGTTTTCGGTGGCGCGTTTTCCAAGCTCAATGGCTGTGGCAAGATCGTTGTTTCCACCGCCGTATCCGTTGCCGTTCTCGTCATAGGGATCGTTCCAGACACGGATGCGTGCATAGTTGACACCAGCTTCCGCCATCGTGGTAAATACGTCTTGTTCCTGGCCGTCGGCATTATAGTATTTCACGCCGCTTTTTTCCTCGGCAAGGATGGAGGACACGTCCATACCTCTGATAAAGCTGTCGGAGATATCAGGTATTGGTTCCACGTAAATGTCCGCATTTTCCGCAGCAGTGGGTAATGGATACATGGAGTTGAGTGCTGGCTGGACGCTGTCAGGGGCGTCGTCAGTGTTTTCCGCCTCGGTGGAAGCGATTTCAGAAGCCACAGTCTCCGCTGAGGCAGCGGTGGAAGGCGGCTGTGATGCTGACTGTCCAGAACCACAGCCAGTTAGGGATAAAGCAGATAAAGTCATTGTTAATAGCAGCGTTGTTAATTTTTTCTTTTTCATGTAAACCTCCCTTGTAATAAGTGTATTTAGTATATCGGTTCGCCGTTCGCCGAACATGCAGGCATGCTCTTCTCGCTAACACTTATTATATCATAAATATAGAAAGGAAAAATAACAAAAATAGAAACAAAATACGCGGGTCTTTGACAGTCCAATTTTTAATAAGGGTGTCTAAACCTTTATATAATCTA
>CAMWLV010000225.1 GCA_947175175.1 uncultured Lachnospiraceae bacterium | reverse complement strand
ATCATTAGATGGTCTGTCTGATGACAGTCTCGAGTTTATACTTGATATGATACAGCGTTTTGTGAAACCGGCGGAAAATCAGTTAATGGAGACAGAAGCACAGAAGAAAGGGCGTAAGTTAGGAATTTTAAAGGGAAAAACCCTTATTGCAGATGGATATGATCTGGATGAGTGTAATGATAAGATTGCAGAAATGTTTGGAGTGGATAAATGAAATTTTTAATTGATACACGTACAGCTATCTGGGCAGTATCGGACGATCCTAAACTGTCGAAAATGGCAAAAGACATTCTTATAGATGAGAAAAATGAGATTTATTATAGTACTGCATCAATATGGGAGATCATTATCAAGCATATAGCACATCCAGAAAAAGTAATCATTGATGGAGATACTCTGGCACAGAGTTGTGAAGATACAGGATTTAAAGCTCTGCCAGTGTTAAACCGGCACACCTTTGCCTTGAAAGATTTGAAATACCCAGACGATGCCCCACGGCACAATGATCCGTTTGACAGGATAATGATTGCCCCGGCAAAGGCAGAAGGAATGCAATTTCTGACACACGACTCCTTAATCCCGAATTATCACGAATCGTTTATTATTTCAGTATAGCCATACAGGTCAGCTTGTTCAAGTTTAAAGATCTCGTAAAAAGAAAAATAGTTTATTATTAACCCTAACAGACAGGGGACAGGAAAAGGGTAACTATGATTCGTAGTATACTCTCTTTTTAATGACTTAGACTGCTTGCTTGAATAATACCTGAATCCGTGAACCCATAAGGTGAAAGTGTGCTAAAAATCCAGTAAACATAAGGCTTTTCGTAGTTTTTTCAAGCCTTTCGAGACTTGTTCACCCAATTGGTTCACGGATTCAGGTATACTTTTTGATTTTGCCTCGTAGAGGGGAGGGTTCAAATCAGCAAAATAGCATGGTGGTTATAAAATGCTATACAGTTGTAAATTCCATATAGTCTATTGAAACAGGAAAAAATGAGATATAATATCTTAGAGGGTTAGTAAATAAAGTGGAAGAGGTGTTGCAATGAGTACACGAGATGAGACACAGGAGTTTCTGCATGATCTATATTCGAGTATACCGAAGTCTTTTTTCAGCAATCTGGAATCCACAGAAAGAGGTTTTGGTCTTGTCTTAAATGGGAGGTATTCAAAATGGAAGATAACAAAAAATTGTTTGAAGAGACACCTGTGCCAAAGGCGTTGGCTAAGCTGGCTGTTCCGACGATCATCAGCCAGCTGATCGCCATGGTCTATAATCTGGCAGATACGTTCTTTATCGGACAGACTAATGACCCATATAAAGTGGCAGCCACCTCCATGGCCTATGTCCTGTTCTTTATGCTCAATGCTCTGGCAAACCTGTTCGGCATCGGCGGTGGAAGTCTCATCTCACGACTGCTGGGCATCCACAAAACAGAGGATGCGAAAGCGGTCTCTTCCTTCAGCATCTATGGAACAATGCTTGTCACAGCTCTTTACTGCATCGTTTGCCGGGTGTTCATGACGCATATCCTTTCATGGATTGGGGCAAGCGAGAATACGTTCGGATTCGCCTCCGGCTATACCTTCTGGGTGGTGGTCATCGGCGGCATTCCGGCAACTCTTTCCATAGCGATGTCACACCTGCTGCGCAGCGAGGGCCACGGCAGCAAGGCAAGCTTGGGACTGAGCATGGGCGGCATTTTGAACATCATTTTAGACCCGTTTTTTATGTTCGTACTCTTTCCGAAGGGACAGGAGGTGATAGGTGCGGCGGTGGCTACAATGCTCTCCAATGTGGCTGCCCTTGTGTATTACATACTTGTCTTTTACCGAATCAGAACCGGCTCCGTGCTGTCCGTTTCGGCAAAGAGGCTTCCTGCAGGCGGACAGTACGCAGGAGAACTGCTCTCTGTGGGATTCCCGGCTGCGCTGAGTACGATTCTGGTCTGTGCATCCATCATGGTCACCAACAACCTGACCGCCTTCTATGGCGACATCCCTGTGGCTGCCATCGGAATCGTGAAAAAGGTAGAGATGCTGCCGCACAATGTGGGGACGGGTCTTTGCCAGGGGATGATCCCACTGATCGCCTACAATTACTCCTCCGGCAACTATAAACGGATGATCAAAACGATCAGTACGGCAAGAACTTACGGGCTGATGTTTACCTTTCTGTGTATCATCGTCTTTGAGGCTTTTGCGGGCAGTATCTCCTGGTTGTTTATCAAGGACGCAGAGACGGTTGTGCTGACCACTGATTTTCTGCGTATCATGTGCCTTGCCACGCCGCTCACCGTCTGCAATTTCCACATCTGCTATACGCTTCAGGCGATGGGAAAAGGAACCGCATCCCTGGTGCTGTCGGCCTGCCGCCAAGGCGTCTTTAATATCCCGCTGCTGTTTTTGATGAACTGCTGGTTCGGGTTGTATGGCATCGTATGGACACAGCTGATAGCGGACACGCTGACTGTGATCCTGTCACTTTTCATTTACAGGCGGACGCTCCCGAAGCCGGAACAGGCACAGCTCACTGGCTGACTAAGGATCTGTTTCCTGTCTCGCCCCGGTCATAGCCGAGGAACCTGCCGAACGATACGCCGACCTTCCCGTCTGCAAACCGATTCCTCATGCCCCGGGTGCAGTCCTCTATTATATATCTTGGCATCTTAGAAATGGGAAATTCAATATCACTTTTATGCCGAAAATAAAAGCAACACCGCAAGAATAGCGGCAGGCACCGTCACTGTATCATATTCACTGGGGGAAAATAGTTCTGTTGCCGCTCCAACGATTGCCCCGGTAAATATCGGAAACAATGATCTCCAAAATGGAAAATGGCAATACAGAAGGAAGACCGCAAGGCCGCATATCAGGGATACCAGGAACATTGCAGCAGTTCCTTCCCATGACTTTTTCCCATCGGTAAATTTTAGATGTACTTTATGTTTTCCAAATGGGATCCCCACCAAAGCAGCCACAGCATCTCCTGTTCCCCACATGAGAATGGCGGTGGCAGTATCATATGGCTTGCCAAAAATCCCCCACCCCACTGCTGTGACAGCAGCGAACATAAAGAAAAGCATCAAAAGACTGTTTTTAATCTCTCCGGGTTTCTTTTGAACAAATAAGCCACTATACCATCCTTCTTTTTCAAGAATGGCAAGCAGTGGGTAAAGAAGCACAGCAATCAGGCAGGATGTCAGGGATGCCGCCTGCCAGTTTTCGGCAACGATAATCATAAATGTGGTACAGCCGAAAGCTACCAGATGCAGAAGTTTCCTGAACACAAATTGTGGAACTTTGGTAAACAACCTGATTGCCAAAAGGATTACCACACATGGGACTATATACATAATAAATTTCCCAAAGCACCTCAACGTCGCGGCAGCCATCGTAATTTCCGCCAGAACCGGCCAATAATTCAATATCAGCATGATGGCGCCGAGAACCGTCAGCACTACGCCGGTCACAAGTCCAACCGTGCGGTTCTTCACGCGGTTGGCAAATTGGGCGGAAATAAGAGAGGCCGCCGTTGCAACAACAATACAAATCAGCAGCACATCCCAACGCTCCAAAAGAATGGCTGGGTGGATGATGATATGGCTGACTGATGCGATCAGCGCCGTAAAGGTCATAATAAAAGTGCTTGTACCCACGGCCGTTTTCAGTTCCATGCTGAGAAATGCAGTGAAAACAATAAGCATCATCATACCGCCGCCTGATCCTACAAATCCTGTGCCAAACCCTATGGTCAACCCAAAAAACAGGGAGATAGCGACACCTTTCCAGTCCAGTTTCTCGCCCTTGCCCACTGTATCTTCCCGTGATGTGTCCGGCTTTATCAGAAAGCGGATGCCGATGAAGAATGTCAGAAACAAGGTAAAGCTGCCTAATACCACATTTCCCGCAAGCCATGCAATATAGCTGCCGACTGTACTCATTGTGAGGATACACGTGAGCATGATCCAGCCGCGCTTTAGGTCTATATTTTTATGTTTTGCATATGTGATGGTCGTGACCGCCGAGCCAAGGATGTCCGATGCAAGAGCAATGGCAGTCGCCTGATAAGCGCCAGTTTCTCCGCTAAAACTTGGGCAAAGCACAATCAGGATTGGAACCATTACGGTTGCCGCTGACAGCCCCGCGAGACCTGTTCCCACCCCCGCGCCAAGTGCCGCAAGAATATACCATATGTATTCCATAGGCTTTCCTCCAATCGTTACACATTTTTCCTTTACAACTATTTTATAGAAAGTGTTACTTCAAAAAATTGAACCCTATAATCACCACGCCCAAAACGACCAGCACCACCAGACCGTTTTTCACATTCAGATTCTTATTTTTGTGATAGGTGTAGGCGCTTACAGCACTGACCAACACATCACTAGCCAATGGAATGCTCACCGCTTCGTAGGCAGGCATATCTAGAGAGGTGATGAACATGGGAATGATGACCGCCGCTGCGCGCATTCCAGCAAAGCCAGTACCTAGACTCGAAGAAAATCAGCTAACCTTTTCATTAAAACACCTCACACTTTAATAAACACTTCGACGTTACATTAACACTATGTTGATTTTAACACGAGCATATTATATAATTAAAATGTGATTATATCAAGATTCAGTAAATAATTTTCTTTAACGACTTATACAGTTTCGGGTCTTTGACAGTCCAATTTTTAATAAGGGTGTCTAAACCTTTATATAATC
>CAMWLV010000224.1 GCA_947175175.1 uncultured Lachnospiraceae bacterium | reverse complement strand
TTTATGCTTTGGGTGTTGACCTATTACGTAATTAGTTCCGCTTTTGTGTTTAAAGTTACATTCGAACCAGATGACTCAATATTACGTTCATTATATACAATCATTTTTTTGTTATACACAAGGAAAGAACACCCCTCTAATATGCATCGTTCTGACAGAAACACAAAGTCCTCTTTGTTCTGCTGGTTCACATACTCGTACACCTGATCCTCAACCCCATAAAACTCAGAGAAAAGAAAATGCCTGCCCGCTATCTCTTCACAGAGCTGTTTGAAATGTACATTCTGCCACGATTTGTTACCCTTGTCATTATAATCCTGTGGTACAGAACTTGCCCGGATACACATTTTCCCATTTTCAGGGCTGACGCTCGTAATATACATCTCTCCCGTATCACATGCACCCAGTATTATGGATATTGTGTTGCCTTTCAGCGGTTTCCAACTGTCCCACAAAGCATTCCCATCATTAAAAACAATTCGCAGGGTATCTGATCGCTGCTCTCCATATGAGTCATATATACATGTGTTAACGGATACATTTTGGTATATATCAGTTCCTTCAAAAAATAACTGCATTGCTATCTCCTCCACGGTGGCAGCGTTGCCGGACGCTCTATATTATCCAGCACTGGCAACCTTAGCTTTATTCCCGCATCAAAAATCAAAGTATCCATATACTGTAAATTAGCCTGTATGATATGTGAAGCCATCCTTTCATCATCATAGGCATCAAGTGCTAGTGCATCATATGTATCGCCTTGTTTTGTAACATATTCTTGATAATCCTTAACCAAAACTTGCCCCATACTGCTCGCCACCTCTCCTGCCAAGTACTTCCTCCAGCAGATCAACCAGATTTTCCTCTTCCTCCCTGAGTTTTTCCATCAGGTCAAATTCAAGTGTTTCTGTACTGTTGATTGTTACTTGTGGGGCATATGTCAAATTAATTGTTATGTTCCCCTGACCGGAACTCCCCGCTTCAAATGTATTCAATAGGGAATCATCTACACCAAGCATATGTCCCGCTTTCGCCCAATAACTTAGATTTTCGTTTCGATATGCCGGGTCAAAGGATATTACTGCTTCTATTCCTGATTCTCCTGCTATTGATACACCATCCGTAAATCCTCCTACTGCCAGCTGTGGGAGTTGAATCGTAGGAATATTAAGGGACTGCCCTCCAATCCCGGGCACCCAGTCAGGAATGGCGATTCCATTGATACCTGCTATAACGGAATTAATAATGTCAACAACCGGACTGATAATATTCAGGGCAATTTTACCAATACCTTGGATAATATTAGAGAATGCTGATACTATTCCATTCCATGCAGCTTCCCAGTTCCCAGTAAAAATATTGGTGATAAAATCACACAATCCTGTAAACACCCCTATAATATTTCCCACTATGGAAACTACTGTTTCCAATATGCAAGACACTGCCTCTGATATGTATGGCGCCGCATATTGAAACATTAAAGCAACAAAGCCTATAAGTTCTGCTAATGCCGGCAACAGGGAAGAAACAAGACTTCCCACCATGTCAAACGCAGGACTTAATGCATCTACGATCGTTCCTATAATCGGAGCCAGCGTGACCAGAAGCTCTGCCAGTACAGGTAAGAGTGCTTCAACAAATTGTCCTACCACTGGCGCTATTGTCTCAAACAATCCGCCAACTTTACCCAGAACAGTCTGAAATATCGGCATGTACTGTTCTGCTATCTCTCCCAGTGCCGGCTGCATCCTTTCCCACAACCCGCACATCATGTTGAGTTTTCCCTCGAAACTTGGCATTAATCCCAAAATAAAATCACCGACTATACTGATAACCGGTGATAAAGCAGAGTATAAATTTTCAATTATAGGCTGTATATGTTCCAATCCATCCTGTACAACAGGAAGCAGTTTCTGGGCTATATCTTTTACAACAGGCAATATAGTCCGTCCGATGCTCGTCATAAAATTCTTACCCAGATTTTTAATGGTTTGTATCGTATACTCCAGGGTATCTGTCTGTTTTGCAAATGCCGCCTCTGTCGCACCTGATGCCTCATACATTGCAGCTGTCTTTTCTACAAAATTATCAGCCTGTGCGCCTGATAACGCGAGGATAGCTGTCTGCGCTTCCACCGATGAAAACATTTTCGCAAGTGCCTGTGAGTCTCCGTTGACCGTACCGCCTAATGCCTCCAGTGTACCCTGCAGTCCCAAGGATTCCAGTGCCGCATTCGCATTTTCATATCCCAATGACTTCAGCGCCTTTGTCATTCCGTCTGTAGGACTCATGAGACCTGACATGACAGCCTTCATCTGTGTTGATACTTCCGCAGTACTGCCCGTCACACCTGTAAGCGTTGCAAATGCCCCATATAGCTCCTCCTGCTCCACGCCTAACGCAGAGGCTAACGGTACTACTTTTCCTATGGAACTGGCAAGCTCCGGAAAAGATGTCTGGCCTAATTTAACTGTCATGAATGACAAATCGGACGCTTTTTGAAAAGCCTCGCCAGACGTATCGCCATATCCTTTCGTCACTGCTGTCAACAGATTGATTGCATCTGTGGTCTCTGCGCCTCCGGCAGCAGCCGCTTTTGCTGCAAGCTCCATCTGGCTGACTGCATCCTCACTATCACCAACAGCAGATATGATCTGATAAAGACCATCTGTCAATTCATCGGTAACAACCCCTGTAGCGTTTGACACTGCCAGTACATCATCACCAAGCTCGCTGATTCTTGCTGATATCTGTTCTTCTTTTCCATCTAACAGTGTTGCAACATTTGCCATCTGTGTCTCAAATACTGCTGCGTTTGAGACTGCATCCGCTCCGAATTTGACAAGTGCAGCAGTAGCTGCCACTGTTACGGTAGAAATCGCTGCTATATCAACTTTTAAACCGCTGAACTGCTTCTGTGCGTTACTGATTGACTGGACAAGCGACGGATCCAGCTGTCCCGCAATACTTATTATTGCTTCAAGCGTCCTGTTTCTTGCCATTGCTTAATGGTGCCTCCTTTTTTTGCTTTGCAGCTTTGCAGCTTTGCAGCTTCGATATTCCTTTTTTGTCTTTCGTTTTCCTCTTTTATATCCTCCACCGCTTCCGCAAACTCTTTCAAAAAGCTGATCAGTCCCATTTTTTCTATTTCTTTGATTCCGGTATGGTAGATTCGGGAGTAACTTCGGATTGCTTTTCTAAGTTGTTTTGCTCTGAGGGTTCCGCCGATCTCCCTGTAATAAAATTTCTTCCAATCTGCGTAATTTCTACCAGATCATACCCCTTGAGCCTTTCCATGTCAGCAATGTCAATCAGTTCCCTGTTTACTGCCACAACTGCAGTCATGCCAAGATACATGTGAAAACTTACATTCTGCTCCATTATTGAAGCATTGGGTTTTCCACTCTGCGAAGCCCGCAACGCCTTAGAATCCGCATAGGTTGCTGCTGTCGTGTAATCCTCACAGGTTAGCTCATCAAAGTCATATTCCAATTCTTTATAATTTTTCCCATTGATCATAAGGGGCTGTCTAAGCCCTATTTTCTGTTTCATATTACAAATCCTCCATAAAAATAAGGACATACCAGATGTCCTTGATTGCTAAACCATATAATCTTATAACAGACTGTTCAGACTGCTTGCGTAATCCACACCATTGATTTTGCAAATTCCTGAAAGTTTATCTACCATCAATATCTCATTCCCGCTTACAAACAGCTGATACCTGGTCACTGACAGTGGTATATCCACTTCGACGGAATCGCCCGGATTAAGTTCTATTGATGGTGCTGCAACTTTGGGAATTCCACGTATGAATGCCTTACACCCCTCAACTGTATCCGCACCATTAATTGGTGTCACCTGTTGTGCCCACCGAAATTCATATGTTTTTGCCTCCATAGTCAACGCTTTTGCAAGCCCTGAATCCACCCCGATTTTCTGAATGGTCGCTTCCATAGCTTCCACAAGTCCAAACAGCGGCACTTCATGTTCCCCCAATGCTGCTTTTACTGTAGCTGTCACATGTGTAATCTCAGGCAGTGTGATCGTCGTATTTCTGGCAACCAGATTTCCATTGATATATACCGTCGTACCGTTTACGGGTCCCCTGAGATCTGTAACTACTGGCATCTTTATCCCTCCTCATTGAAATATGCTGAAAAGCCTGCGTCCGTATAGGCAACGTACACTGTCGCACTTTTGAGGGGCGGTGTAGGCGTAACTGGGATATCCCATCTGAAATCACCATTCATCATGTCCTCGGTACTGTTATTGGATTCGAGGAATAGCACAGAAGGATTGCCGATCAACGCTCCCTGGGCTACAAGTGCATCAAGCTTTTCCTGCTCCCTGTTTATGATCCTGTCCCTGAGCTGCTTTGTAAATGGCTCATCTATCATCGTTCCCCACTCACGCTGAAAACTATTTGTAATATAAAACAACATGCGCATAGATACATCAAAAATAGCTCTCGGATCCACGTCTGTCCCATAGGTGTATGATGCTGTGTGGTCTCCCCAGAGTACCCAGTTCCCACCCCAGAATACGCAGGTGCTTATACCATTTGAAGTCAGCTCCTTGCTCATTATCTGGTCAAATCCCCTGTTCTTCGATGCTTCCCCAAAATATTGTCTGGTGATCGGTATCTGCTTATTCCCACACGTCTCAAATGGTACTGATTATTATTCGTTAGATTATCTTCACTAAAATTTAAATATTTTCTTCAAATTAAT
>CAMWLV010000223.1 GCA_947175175.1 uncultured Lachnospiraceae bacterium | reverse complement strand
ACAGAGGATATCAATGATTCATGGAATTCGATCAAAGAAATTGCATTGTCCCAGTTAAATAAACAGGGATTCTCAGGCTCCTACTGCCATAATGATATGGATATGCTGGTGGTTGGCATGCATGGAAAGGGCGGGAATGAATATATTTCTGCCGGGGGATGCACGGATGAGGAGTACCAGACACATTTTTCCCTGTGGGCAATGATGAATTCACCGCTGATGATTGGATGTGATGTCAGAAAGCTTACAGATCAAACGAAAGAGATTCTACTGAATCAGGATATCATCGCGATCAATCAGGATATTGAGTGCAGATCTCCATTCCGGTTAAACTGCTTATCAAACAGTCCGGATGTATTTACACTGGTTAAGTTTTTGTCAAATGGAGACATAGCGGTAGCCCTGTTTAATATGGGGGACGTTCCGGCTATGGTCACTGTGGATTTCTGGGATATAGGGCTTACGGTCGGCTCTGGTAAAAACTTAGATTTTTATGACTGTATTGAACACAAAAATATAGGCGTAAAGAAAGAAAGGTATTCAGAAGTAGTGGCAGCGCACGGTTCTAAGGTTTACAGGTGTAAGGTGGTATAGAGTTTGAAAGAAGGTCATTTTCAAACTATTGATTGATATACGTGCCAAAGCGCGCAAGAGGTATAAAAGTGACAGATCATTTGTGTAAAACATGTGGAACAAAATTGATGTCGGATGAGATTGCCCTGCACATGAAGCTGTTTAGCAGGGCATCAAAGGAATTCCTGTGTCTTGACTGCCAGGCGGCATATTTAAATGTAGAGCGTGTTCAATTGGAGGAAGTAATAGAGAGGTATCATAGAAGCGGCACATGCGTTTTGTTTGCAAAATGGGATGATTAAGAAGGAACGGGGAATCAGGTATGGCGGAAAAGAGAAAAATAAGATGTCAGATTTATTGTCAAAAAGAAAAAGAGATTGATGCAGAGTTATCGATGGAGGCTGGCATATATGAAAACGATGGCATTCGCATTGAAGTGACAGAGAATGCTGCAGATGGGGGTCAGTATGGGGAAATCCAACTGAACATGAAAAATGAGTCCTGCAGGGAAAACTTTAATTTGAGGATGGAAAAGCCAATCAGGGTATTTCTGTCGATGGATGAAAGACCAGAGAAGATTACTGCAATGTACTTGTATAACGAATGGTGGACCAGACCTGCTTTTGTTGAAAAATTTCAGGATATTCCTGACTTGACACAGGTCGCTTTTTTCAAATATCATAACCGTTTTGCCTGTTTTATACCAATGGTGGGCAGAGCGTTCAAAACATATATGGTAAGCGGAACAGAGACGGAAATTTGTCTGGAAATGACAGCATATTTAGGTGGTCAGAGAGAGCTTGACGAGCCATTATACTTGTCGATGGAAGCGCCTACGCTGACAGAAGCAGTGCACAAGGCTTTTGCATGGTTAGCAGAATATAAGGGAATACGGATGCGCGAAAAGCGGAGAGTTCCAGAAATGTTCCATTATCTTGGCTGGTGCAGTTGGGATGCGTTCTATACAGAGGTGTCAGAAGAAAAAATTCGTCAGAAGGCAGATGAACTTGTTCAAAAAAAGGTTCCGGTAAAGTGGATGATCATTGATGACGGATGGCTATCAGCACAAGACGAACTGCTTTATGATTTTGTCCCGGATAAGACGAAATTTCCAAATGGATTTAAGGACATGATAAAGGAAATTAAGGAAAAGGGAGATTTTCGGTGGTTTGGTGTCTGGCATGCTCTTGGCGGCTACTGGGGCGGTATTTCCCAGGGAAGTGTTTTGGATTGTAACGAGAATCCGTATCTCTATAAAACAGTGAATGGAAAGCTGGTGCCAAGTCCTCTGACAGGTGAGCGGTTTTATAGAGACTGGTATCAGGAATTAAGGCAGGAAGGAATTGATTTTGTAAAAGTGGATGGTCAGAGTGCAGTCCCTTACTATTTTGAGAACAGTCTGCCGGTCAGTGAAGCTGCAAGGGGCATGAATCAGGCTCTGGAAAGCGGTGCATCACACATGGATGGTGCGATCATCAATTGCATGGGAATGGCAATGGAGAATATTCTGGCAAGACCAACTTCTGCTATTTCAAGAAACAGTGATGATTTTGTGCCCAATAAAGAAAATGGCTTTGCGGAGCATCTTTTACAGAACGCATATAATGCGATATACCATAATGAGCTGTATTGTTGTGACTGGGATATGTTCTGGACAAAACAGGAAGACAGCGTGAAACACAGTTTGTTGCGGGCAATCAGTGGGGGACCAGTATATTTCAGTGATAAGATTGGAGATACGGTACCTGAAGTACTGAAACCATTGATGTACGGTGACGGTAGGATACTCATGATGGAGCGTTCGGCAAAACCCACAGAAGACTGTATTTTTTCCAATCCAATGGAAATCGGGGTTTTGAAATTACATAATGTCGCATCATGGGGTGAATGCGGGAAAGGCGGAGGAATTGCCGCATATAACCTGACCAGTCAGAGACAGTCATATGCGTTCAAACCGGCGGATATACCGGATATAGAGGTAACGGATGCGTATTGGGTTTATGACTTTTTTGGCAGAAAAGTTTTTTGCTTGAACTGCAGTGAAAGCTATGAGGGAATTTTGGAAGCAGACGGTTTTGCGTGGTTCGTGATACTGCCGAAGAAAAAAACAGGTTCCTGTCTGGGACTTCTGAACAAATACGCAGGATTTATGGCAGTTGAAAGCATGCAGGAAAGCGATGATACACTGATCGCAGTTGTCACGGAATCAGGAGTATTGGGTTGGATATCTGAAAGGGAGCCAAGGCAAGTAACGACAGGTACTGCCGATGTCACAAAAAATGTGCAGAGAGACGGTAATTTGTACTCCGTGCTGCTGCCGGAGACTTCTGCAAAAACGGTGCTTACGATCACATTGTAAAAGAAATGAAAATCTATTAATTAGGATTCAATGACCGAATCAAATATAAATAAACAGATAGGAGGAAATGAAGATGTGGGACAAAAAAGTAATAGCGCTGGCACTTGCCATTGTTTTGCTATTCTGCCTTCCGGGATTTGTAGGCAGAGGACCAGGAGCAGTAAACAGTAGTGGAAGCGGCAGTGCAAAGGAAGCGGTTCCGGTTCCGGAAGGCTTGTGGGACCCTTATGAGCAGGAGCTGGTTCTGACGACTGTAGTAGCGGAAAATTCAGGAACCAGTTTTAAGGATGGGGATACTTATGACAATAATCCGTGGTATCGGGCATTCAAGGACAGATTCAATATTAATCTCACCAATATGTGGGTAAGCAATGATTATAGTACGAAACTAAATCTTGCAATTGCAGACAGAGATTTACCTGATTTCTGCTCGGTAAACGCCCAGCAGCTTGCGTCACTGGAGAAGTCAGGGTTGATCATGGATCTGACAGAGCTCTTTGATACTTATGCGTCAGATACCTTGAAAGGGTACATGGAGGCAGAACGTGACACATACGAAACGGGATGTCTCGGTGGAAGGTTGTACGGTATTCCGCAGCTTAGTTATGGTAATATCGACAAATTCGATTATGTGTGGATCAGAAAGGACTGGAAGGATCAGTTGGGATTGGCAGATCCGCAGACTATGGATGATGTGCTTGCCATTGCACAGGCGTTTAAAGAGAATTTCGGCGGATATGGCATGGGAGAAATGCAGAGCTTAGATAATCTGAACCGCTTGGCAGTCGGGTTCGGTGCGCATCCCGGAATTTGGGTTGAGCTGGAGGACGGTACATTGGGATACGGCACCGTTCAGCCGGAGATGAAAGAAGTTATTGCAGCCTATGCGGAGTGGTACGCGGAAGGAATCATCAATCCTGACTTCACAACCACCAATCAGGACAAGATGTTTCAGGATGCGATCAACGGTGATGTCGGAGTCATTCCTTTTGCACAGTGGTTTGGCTATAATCCAGGACCGCAGATTATAGAGAATCTTGGACCAGAAGCGATTTTTGAACCCTATCCGATTCCTTCCGCCAATGGGGCAGAGGTGACAGGAAGCGTCAAATTCGGTAATAATGGATATATTGTGATCAGCAAGAACTGTAAGAATCCGGAAGGGGTGCTTAAACTTATCAACCTCTGGTGTTACATGATGGATGATGCGGCAGGCATTGAAGATCCGGAATATATTACTTCCCTTTATGACAACAATTATCCGAACTGTGTTCATATGTTATCGGTCATCAATACGATGACAGACTATAACCAGTATGTGCAAGTGACGCAAGCTCTGGCAGAGGGACTGGATGCGGACGTGACAGAGTTAGGTAAAAATGCTTCGAAATATAACAGCTGTGTTGCATGGCTGACTGAGCAGGATCCCGATGGCGTGGGCGACTGGCTCCAGCAGGGGAATGATAAATCCGCGTATGGCATTGCAAAAGCGTATCTGGACAACGGGACTTATCTGAAGGACGCCAAATGGGGACAGGATACTGCCACACTGCAAAGTGTCGGTTCTACTTTAAATGATATTCTGGTGGAAGGTTTCACCCAGATTATTATTGGCGAGAAGGATATCGACTATTTTGACACTCTGGTAGAGGAGTGGGCAAAAGCAGGCGGAGATATGGCAACGGCCGAGGTCAATGATACTTTTGGAAGGAAATAATCGGAGGAGGAGACTATGCAGAGTAAGAAAAAAATAACCGCAACAAAACTTAAAAATCAGGCGCAGTATCATCTGATGCTGCTGCCCGGGGTTAT
>CAMWLV010000222.1 GCA_947175175.1 uncultured Lachnospiraceae bacterium | reverse complement strand
TCATACATCATAAAAGGCTTCAAACTTTGAGCGATAATTTTTCTACAGTTCCTTACTGTTTTTCTGCTATATCCATTATTGTCATATACTTTTGGAATATTTGAGATATGGGGCAGGACGGCAACCAGATCGGAGATCCAAAGAAAGTTGCAAAGCTATATATCCAGGTTGCAGAAATGGAAAATCCCTATGGGTCACTGCCAATGGGGACCGACTGCTGTGACGGCATCCGTAACATTTGCGCCAGTACAGTGAAGCTCATGGAAGATATGCGCAGTGTTGCCGAGACAACGAACTATTAAGGGGCAGATATGAAAGTTAAAGCAGCTTTGCAGATGAAGAGCCATGGAATGCTGTCCATAAGGGATGTGGAACTGGAGAAGCCGTGTGCCGCAAAGAATTTTCAGCGGCTTCCTTGCGGGGCTTAGCGAGACGGTAGAGCTGCCGGTGGATTTCAACGAGAAGCTGTTCCACAGGCTTGTGGATTACGCAACAGTCTGTTCGGACGGCAGGATGGTATCCGCTTTCCGCAACGGTGTGGAAGTCGGGATGGAGATTTAAAGCCAGAAGCGGCCGGGGCATCGGGTTTGTGCTAGATGCTTCTGGCCGTTTTTTTGTGCGTGGAAATAGAGTATTACTGTGTATGGAAATTTGTGAAAGATAGGAGGTACTTCACTATCATGAGGGCAATGGAACGGTATATTGAATTCCCCCTACAACAGCATGAAGTACTGTTGGGGGGCAGTTTTGGACTGTAAGTTGTTTTTGTCGATTAGGATGATGTCCCAGTTGTAAAGGTGTAACAAAGATATTGACAACATAGTTGTAATATGATATATTACAACTATCAGCTGATAATCAGTGCGGAGGTGAAATATGCAGATAGGGAGTAAATTTACAGTTGGTGTCCATATAATCACGGCCATTGATTATTTTAAGGAATTGGACCGCGTGAACAGTGAGTTTCTTGCTGGAAGCATCGGAGTCAACCCTGTCATTGTCCGCACTGTTATATCCCAATTACGGGAAGCTGGTATTGTTCAGACACAGCGCGGAAGCAGTGGCGCGGTGCTGGCAAAGCGGCTTGACGAAATCACGCTTTACGACATCTATACGGCTGTTGGCAGCGTGGATACGGAGGAAGGCCTGTTTCATTTCCATGAACAGCCGAATCCAGATTGCCCGGTAGGGCGGAACATTCACAAAGTCCTTGACCAGCGTCTGATCGATGCACAGAGGGCTATGGAAGAGAAACTTAGATACACGACGCTTGCAGATATTGTGGACGACACAAAGCAGGCAGTACAAAACGAATCAAATAAAGAAAAGGAGTGATCTATCATGAAAAAAATCTTGATCGTCAATGGCAGTAAGAGAAGAAATGGCAATTCCTACATATTGGGAGCCCGCATTGTGGAACAGCTTCAGGGCAAAGCAGAAGTAACTGCATTCAACATAGGTGAGAGGGATGTCCGTGTATGTCTTGCCTGTGATGGCTGCAAGCACCAGCACACTCCGAACTGCGTGCAGAAGGATGATTTTACTGCCCTGATCCCGGAAATCGACTCCTGTGATGCCATGCTGATCCTTGCGCCTGTGCATTGGGATCAGTTCCCTGCCCAGCTCAAAGCATTCCTTGACCGTACTTACTCTTTCATGGACTTCACCCAGCCCGATTTCTCCATGGCAGGACGTAAGGACAAGAAACTGGCAGGATACTTTTTCGCTGGTTTCGGTCCGGTGGAGGTGTACACCAGTATGGTTGAAACTAATCTGAAGAGTTTTGCCACTGCCGGGTTCAGTGACTATCAGGCTCATGTTGCTGGTGATGCGAACGCCCCGGGCAGCATTATGGAGAAGCCGGAAGATCTGAAGGCTGCCGATGAGATGGTGGAGTGGCTGCTCGCCTAAGCTGCTATAAAAGACAAGAACCTGATGGTTTCAGAGGCAGGTATTTTTGAAACTATATTGTGAGGTGTTTTATGGAATATCTGGACTATTTGAAGATTTTGCAAAATGATATCCATTCGGTCGTCCTTGCCACAAATGATAAGAATGGGCATCCGGTCACAGCTTATATGGATGTAATGTATGCGGACGAGGGCGGTATCTATTTCCTGACATCCAGGGGAAAGGAGATATACCGGCGAATGAACTGCAACGAATATGTGTCCCTGTCTGGCATGACAGGAAGTGATTTTTTCCACTCTACGATGATGACGGTACAGGGAAAGATCAGAAATATCGGGAACAGTCGGGTCAAAGAACTGTTTGACGCCAATCCCTATATGTATAAGATCTATCCGGATGAAGACAACCGCGGCGTGATAGAAGTCTTTCAAATCTATGAAGGACAGGGGGAATATTCTGATTTTTCCGTCCAGCCGCCGGTGCGCAGGCAGTTTACCTTTGGAGGCAGGGAACTGAAACGTAGTGGCTATTATATTGAAGATGGTTGTACCGGGTGCGGAATCTGTGAACAGAAATGCCCGATGCGCTGTATTGCCAAAGGCACGCCTTACCTCATCAATGAGGAAAACTGCCTGCGATGTGGGAACTGTTATGAAGTCTGTCCCGCAAAAGCGGTCAGGAAACGGGGTGAGGATAATGAATGATGCAGAGAAAATTCAAAAAGTCAAAGAAACGCTGACAGAGGCGGAATACATTGTGATCGGAGGCGGAGCAGGTTTGTCCGCCGCGGCGGGGCTGGATATGGGTGGGGAACAGTTCCGAGAGAACTTCCATGATTTCATTGAAAAATACGGAATCCGTGATCTATACAGCGGCGGTTTCTATCCATTCCGGACCAGAGAGGAAAAGTGGGCGTTCTGGGCGAAGCATATCCTACAGAACCGATATGATATGGGCGGTTCTGACTTATATCGCCAGTTATATGAACTGGTGAAGAACAAACCTTACTATGTGATCAGTACAAATGTTGACAGCCTTTTCGTAAAATCCGGGTTCCCGGATGACAGGGTTTTGAGGTGCAGGGTGACTACTGCTATTTTCAGTGTGAAAAGCCATGCCATGAAAAACTCTATTATAACGAGGAACAGGTCAGGGAGATGGCAGCCAGTGTCCATGACTGCCGGATACCTACAAAACTGATCCCCAAATGCCCGGTATGCGGCATGGATATGGATTATAACCTGCGTGTGGATGGACGTTTTGTGCAGGATGTAAACTGGCACCGCCACAATGCTGACTATGAGAAGTTTCTGAAAGAATGTAATGGGAAACGTACAGTTTTTCTTGAACTGGGTGTCGGCTATAATACGCCAGGCATTATCAAGTATCCGTTCTGGCAGATGACCGCAAAAAATCCACAGGCTGTCTATGTGTGTATAAACTATGGGGAAGCTGTCTGCCCACAGGAAATTGAAAGCCGGTCAGTGTGCTTAAATGCCGACATTAAAACTGTTTTATCACAATTATGGTAAGAGCCATGGTATTTTGCACATGTGGTCAGGGTATCGAAGTCCTTTCAAATATTCTGGCCACTTTTTGTATGCGGAAATAGGATTGAGGATAGAATGTACTACCCTGTATATTACGGGTGTAACAAGCGTTCTTTTGGTGCATTTTTTACATCCTAAGACGCAGGTATCTGCATTGCGTTGTACGGACTGTTCTGCCCAGCAATTTTGCAACTCTTTTTAATTAAAATAATTTCAATACTTTTCCACATCTTATATTGACAACTATTATTATAATGATTATAATAATAGTTGTCTTTTGTGGGAGGTAATATATGACTACTTCATCGGATATCCGTAAAAACAACAAAAAAAGAATTTATAGGCTGATGCTTGATCATGAGTCCTATACAAAGCAACAGATTTCTGCCATGACGGGATTAAGTGTAGCAACATGCAATACTTTGCTTAATGATATGGAGTCAAACGGAATACTTTCTATAGGAGATGAGAAAGAACTTCGGGGTGTGGGAAGAGGATCATCGCTTTATTCTATAGATGATGGACATGAGCAATACATTTTGGTAAATATCAGTGTCCAAAAGGGATATAGGATCGTTGATCACTATGTAGTTTCCGCAAGCGGAAACATGATCCAAAAAAGTCATGTTGAATGTGAAGTTGTAAAAGTAAAAGATATCGCTGATGTAATAGAAGGATTTATGACTCAGTATAGCAATGCCAATCAGATCGTATTATCGATTCCGGGAGTGATTGATGGAGATGAGATTGCACTTTCCGATATAAGAGAGCTGGAAGGGGCAGGGCTAAAAGAAGAGCTGCGGGAACAATTTGATAAGAACATTTTCATGGAAAATGATATGCACTGCATTGCCTATGGATATAAAGACAGCAGGCAGGATGAAGACACCGTTATCACTCTTGCATGTTTTCCGAGTCATATTCAACCAGGAACAGTAACCATGCATAAAGGGCAGATAATCAACGGCTACAATGGGATAGCCGGATTGGCGGGATTTATGCCACTTGGGATCAGTCCGGATGAAATATCGGAATTGATGGTGGAAGGCAAATGTACCGACATTATTTCAAGGATCATAGGAGCTGTTATAGCGTTCATCAATCCGAAAGAAATTGTATTTTCCGGTGAACTGATCAGCGAAAAAGTTTTGACCGAAGTGGCAGAGTACTGCAGTAAGAGTGTTCCTGCAAAATATATGCCTGAATTTAAGATAGCTGCGGATTTTGATGAATTCCTGATAAATGGGATGTTTCAAATTGCAATAGAAAATAAAAAATTATAAATGGATCCATAAGGAGGAAACGAAGATGAAAGTGAATGCAAAGGAAATGAAGTGGACAAGAGCGCCAAAACAATACGAGGTTACAGAGGACAGAGTAGAGATCATTACAGAACCACATACAGATCTCTGGCAGAGAACTTATTATCATTTTAGAAATG
>CAMWLV010000221.1 GCA_947175175.1 uncultured Lachnospiraceae bacterium | reverse complement strand
TGAACCGGCTTGAGATCTATGAACTGAAGCATCTGATCAAAGAGGTAGATGCGAGGGCTTTTATCACCATTAGTGATGTGTCAGAAATTATTGGAACTCATATTAAAAAGAGGGCGGATGAAGATATGTCCTAAAGCGGTCTGTATCTTCTCCGCTCTCCTTTTATTTCTGTTGCCATTTTCAGGTTCACAAACAGCTCATATTCTGAATCGTTATCCCTTCACACGCTTTCAGAACGACTGTTTGTTTTTTCGTTTCACCTGCAATCCCTAGCATAATATCTTTCAGCACGATATTTCTCAACGCATGTCCTGGTTCATCAAAGCCAATCAACTCCATACAGTCCATATCATAATATGCACCATCATGGTCAAGACATCTTCCCGTGATCCAGACATTTTCAAACGTACAGTCCTCAAACACTGGCGCTGTTTTTGCTCCGATTCCGTCATCGTTATATCCGACAGAATGAAACAACACCCTTGCTGCCTTACAATCCCTGACCTGCACGTTTCGCACATAGCCGCCGCGCTTCTTTGTTCCTTTGATCTCTATGCCGCACAGGGAATCACCCATGTCACAGTCCCAGATTTTGATATCCTCCACACCGCCGGACATCTCACTTCCAATCGTAATTCCATGTCCAAATGCACATTTACAATCAAATATTCTAATGTTACGTGATGGTCTGCCAATCTCATTTCCCTGCGGGTTCTTTCCTGACTTGATCGCGACAGAATCATCCCCCGTATAAAATACACATCCAAAAATCGCACAATTACTAGAAGAATCCGGGTCCCATCCGTCCCCGTTCCACACATCTTTCGAATAAAATGTACAATGGTCTGTCACGATTCCGTCAGAATAAATCATATGAACGTTCCAACTCGCGCCGTCCTTCAAGGTCACTCCTGAGATACGCACATTCTTGCAGTTGCTGATGTTGATCAGCCTTGGACGCACCCGCCCTGGTATTGTGTCCAGCTTCTCACATTCCTTAATCTTATCCCCAAGAGCGGCAAGTTCATCTTTCAGAAGCTCCCTCTCCAGGCGAATCACTTTTTTTGCAAGGTTTTTTCCACCACTGGCGATTGTTCCTTTTCCACGGATCAATATATTTTCACAGTTTGGTTCGCTCTTGTGATCCAGCTCACCCATATTGAGCAGGCTGCTGTAACATAACATCTCTGTTCCCTCAAAACGACTCCAAATGCGTGGCAGATAATCCTCGGGCTCATCTGTTCCCTGCAACGTCGCCCCCTCCTCCAGATACAGTTCCATATCGCTGTGCAGTCTTAACGCGCCCGTTTTATAAGTTCCAGCCGGCAGATAGACGACCTCCCCTTCCTTACAGTCGTCAATCGCCCTCTGAATCGCCTGCGTATCCATCGCATTGCCGTCCCCAACAGCCATATAGGGTGCTTTTGTCACATCCAGGCGCTTTCCCGCTGCATTGGTGCACAGATGATATCTTGAAGACTCTGCCAGGATTTCGCCATCTGCCACAACATTTACCTGCACATCATAAGAGGTACTGCTGTCCAGCCCTTCCATCAAAAAATGTGTTTTATCTGATTCCCCTGCTATATTTTCATTGACTAAAATTTGATACTTGAAACTCTCCGGAAGATTCTTTGGTTTCTCAAAATACACGGTGATCGAATCGCTTGTCACCAGCCATTCCAGATCTATTTTACTCATTTTTTCTCCTTGTCTTCGCTGCCAACATATATTTTTTCATGTTGTGTTCACAACACATGAATATGGGAAAAGTCCTCATCCCACTTCTCTTCCATCAGTCTGAAAAGCTCTAAATTACGCAGATGATTATCCATATTCAATATCAACAAAACCCTTCTGTCTTCTTCTGGGTACAAAAATTCTCTCTGCCACTCATAAAAGTGTGGTCCATCTCCGAGATTCCTGACATAACTCATCAATCCCTCCAAAACCCATGCAGTCTGTTTGACATCTGCTAAACACTCATTTTCATAAAAATTATGCCACTTCCCATGTTCACGGACGCGCATCGCCTCATCTGCCGATAAATATTCTTTGCGCGCTTTTCCTGCAAGGTAAAAAGATTCCTGATAACTTCCTTCAAGTGCTGCGATAACACTTCTGGCTGTCAGCATCGCTCCCCGATAGCAGCCATACAGGAGCTTTGCCTGCAAAAGAATTGTGTCTGCAAAGAGAACTTTTCCTGAACCTGTCAGATCCATCTGAACCCTTTCACATTGTTCCAAATATTTTGAATACCGTCCCACTGCTTCCTCACATAATTCTCCATACCAAAGTGCCTGTCCTTTCAAGTCTTTTGCGTCTGTCGCCCACATTAGTTCCCCACAGCGCTGTGCAGCGTTACGCATCAGTTGGGACACAAGCATACGGGCCACATGATTCGCAAACTGCTCCCCTGCATGCTCATCTTCATGTATGCCATATTGAACAGCATAGTCTGCATACTGCGACAGACAGTGCGCTACCTTTTCCCCATTCTGCCCGCCATAGTACCTTGCGGCATATTCCTGGCAGTGTGTGTTTGCATCTGCCCCTCCTTCCCGCCACATCTGCGCAATCAAATCCAGAAAATAGACATGCGGTTTGATGTTGGAACAGTTAATAAGCCACAAATCCCTGCCGTTCCTCTGAAGTACTTCGTCTAATTCGTTTACTACAAACTCTGCAGAATTGGGAAACATCGTAATATGGTTCGCCGCCTGCAGATCATAGAAGGAAACATGGTAATATATGCCGTTTTGCTCTGTATTCCCCTCCTGCGGGAGCGCCGGAACCCGTGGATTGTGATTGTTCTGCCTTCTGGATACCATCTTTCCATATCCATTGTCTGCCCAGACCTTAATGATATCATTCGGTAACTTCAGGCAGTCCTTTTTATACAATTCCATGATCTCACCATACAAGTTTGTGCTGCATACTGCATTCGGATCTTGTCCTTTTACCATATCATACTGCATCCGGATCAGATTTCCCAAAAGCGCCCCCCGTGCCTCATCTGTTGCATACTGTGGATCATTTGCCCAGAATGGGCAGTCTCCCTGCCCACGAAAGCCCAAATTCCATACTACTTTCATATCCTTCTGCGCTTCAAGAGCATCTCTCCAAAGTTTCTGAAATTTGTTTGGATACTCTCCATAGGAAGGATTCAGTTCTGGGTAGGCACGCGAAAACATTTCAGCACCTAAGGGCTCCGCATGATGATGGGCAATATACAAACCCATTTCAGAAGCTAATTTTCGATAACGCTCCGCATTGCGGTCTGTCCCTGGAATTATGGTATTCCCTCTGCAGCGCAGGAGCGTCTCAAATGCCATCTCCCACGGCTTGTCCTTCTGCCTGTCCACACTCCATGTATGCAGAAGTACCTCATCATTGATGAACCAGCCCCGGTACTTTACCGCACATGGTTTTGATTGATAACTATACGTTTCCTTTATTCGCACTTCATCTCTTTTGTCTGGTACAGAATCCATCCAAAACCAAAAATCCGGAATTTCCAAAAAAGTACGGCTGATTTCATAGATTCCATAAACAAAACCAAGGTCATCCCCTGCGTGTATTTCAAGACGGCCGCCTTTTACCTGCAGAGAAAACTGCTCCTGCTCCATTGGTTCATAAACAAGGCAGATATCGGCCCCATTTACCTCGTTTTTCTGAAATACCTGATTCATGTCCCGTCTTAGTACTGCCACCGCCCGGCGGACTGTTTGGGATTTCTTTTCCATCCCAAGAATGTCTGTGTTATAATTGATCAAAATTTCCATATTAATATTTCTGATTCGCTTTAATCCAAATGAAATACCGTCTTCAAGTCAACAGAAACCGGGCTGTTATCCTGGTTGGTCTCCATAATGTCAGCCATGTAATCCCACCACTTGCGGTTGATGGCTGTGTCAGCCCCCTTCGCCCACTTCTCCTCATCCTCGATCTCAATATATCCGAACAGCGTTAACGTCTCCTTATCCAAAAAAATCGTATAGTTCCTTCCGCCATGCTCATGAATCATGTCCTTCATCTCAGGCCACAACAGGTTATGACGTCTTTCGTACTCTTCTTCTTGTCCCTCAAAAAGCTTCATTTTAAAACCTTTTACCATAGCTTCATCTCTCCTTTATTCTTGTTTTTTGAATGTATTTCAACCGCAGCAAACTCAGACATGCAAAGCCGAAAACTATTCAATACTGATGCCAGAAAAATCAATTTCGAAATCTTCATATATTCCAGCTCTTACTTTATCCTGGAACGAATATTCCTCAACTGTCTCCTGCTCAAAATTATATACCGTAATCCGCTGCTTCTTCGGATCAACGATCCAATACTCCCGAACTCCCACCGTGCCATACTTTAGCAGTTTTTTATTGTAATCCATGGAACGGCTTGATGGCGAGACGATCTCAATAATCCAGTCCGGCGCGCCTTTACAACCTTCATCTGTAAGCTTGTTTTTATCACAGATCACAGATATATCCGGCTCGAGATAAATGGTATTATCGGCATTCAAAAACACTGCAAACGGTGATGGGTACACTTCGCAGTCTCCATCTTTGCTATGAATATAATTTCCTATTGTCCAGTCAAGAAAATGTACAAGCTTCTGATGAATCCTGTCAGGTGCTGCCATCATATATAATTCACCATCAATCAATTCTGCCCTCTGCCCATCTGGTAAATTGTAAATATCCTCAATTGTATAATGCATAAATTGTCTTGCCACATCCATTCAATCACACTCCCTTCCAGTATCGTATCCAACAAATTCATTCCGTATCATTATTTGTGACATGATACTAATATTATAAAACACATTTTTACATGCCACAAGCTGTTTTGCTATAGAATTGCTCGATATCAACCAAAAGGGTTACTGTTCACTCCGCAATGTCATTAAGTTAAGCTGAACAGAAGCAGTGTATCTTGATGCAATAGTACAT
>CAMWLV010000220.1 GCA_947175175.1 uncultured Lachnospiraceae bacterium | reverse complement strand
GTGAGGACAATGTTTATGGATGGGTGATGTTTAATGCCGCATTTGATACTGCGCCGTACTGGAAAGAAGCAGGATAAAGGGATTTCATATACAGGGAGGAGGTGAAAGGTTAACCATTATGAGGAGCAATTTTTACGATATCGGAAAACTGCGGATGAAGACTGCTTATGTGACGTGATCAGAGATGACAGGAAATGTCCGCCTGACAGGCTAAACCAAGTTGGAATTACAATAGCATGTTTGGTTCATAAGGGCAGTGGGCTTTGCTCCACTGCTCATTATATTTTAAGGAGGTCTGGACGATGGGAAGACTTGATTATAAAACGGAACATTTTCAAAAAGTAAGTGTATGTGGCATTAGATGTGAATTTAGCGATATGCGCATAGACCGGAGTACTGTACCAGAGGGGAGATACCAGTATGAGGTTGCAGGGGATGATGACAGCGGTGGTGATCCGGCGAGAGTCAGGGTGGGGATTCTGGTCAATTTCTTTGGCACGCTCATCAGTGACCAGCCGCTGCCAATCGGTAATGACGGTGTATTATGGCTGGGGGATGGTGATTTCGTATGGCTGTAAAAATCAGTGAATGTATTGGTATTTGTAAGGTAGACAGGAACGGCAGTATCACAGAACTGCAGAGAGAGTTTTTCGGTCAGGGTTGGATATTTAAGGATTGGAAAGCGTTTCATGAACATCCAAACGAGCCATGTTATGTACCAGAACTATCGGATACTGTCTATATGAGGGATGATTTTATGTCATTATGCAACAATCAGGAGGAGATTGCAGAGAAATTGTTTTATGAAGTAGACTGGCAGAGTCCGTCAGCTCTTATGTATGAATGGGAGACAGATGGGGAAATCAATACCTGTGGTCAGTGTGGGAAAATAATCCTGACATATGATGTGCATAAGTGTCCTCATTGTGGGTGTTCCATAAGTGACAATGATTCATCATCTGCAGAAAAACAGCATTCGTCGAGCTGCAACAAGTAAAGAGGATTTTATTAGTTGACATGGATAAGACCGAAATGGTCTTATCCCTTCTGTCGTTATTAAGGAGGCGTTCAAGTTGTGCAGGGGCTATAAAACGGTAAAGAATGGCAGGGGAACAGATCTCATGATCGGTCAGGGTAAATATGTATCAATCAGAGCGGGTGATACAGACATAACCATCAGGGGAGATGGAAAAATCTATAAATTGTCTGGATAAAAAAGTTGCTTTTCGCTTCCAAATAGAAGAGGATTTTTAAGGTGCGTAAAAAGGAACTTTTAAAGGCGCGTAAAAAGATACTTTATATGACTGGATTTATGGACGTGGAATTTGTAAAATTTTGCAAGGAGGTGAGATGATGATCAATATTAATCTGGATAACACCGACGAAGAGGATGTCTACAAGGCATTTGGAGTCGATGGAAACGAGGCTGAGGCTTTGAATGATAGTTATCTGGAACTCTTTGAACTTATTGGTCGTGATGCAATGCTGAAAATATTTAAGTATTTTCGCGGCGATAAAATTGATTGTCCTATGAAACTGTACCGTCCTGAATATATAGCAGATCTGGCAAAGCAGACAACTGACAGACGTGAACGGGCTAAGATTGCCAGAGCAGGGGGATATACAGTGAAATTTATTGAAGGGGTGTTACGTAAACGGAGAGATGAAGATGAAACAGATTAATTTAGTTACAGAGAAAATTTATATGATTTAAACCAAGGAGGAATGTAAAATGTCAAAGGCAATTGGAACTCCAACATTTAATGGACTTGGAAATAAGTGTGCATTTTGCCAATACTGGGATGGCGACCCACAGTTAGAAAGTTATAAAATGTATGATGTCTTGTATAATAGTGATGGAATAGGTAGATGTTTAGCTCGAGGAAGTGAATATCGTGGTGGTTCTATAGCCTGCCCAGAGTTTGAAATGAGTTATGAAGCGAGAAGATATTGCAAACTATAAATACATAAATTGAAATATTTAAAGTATCAATATGATTCAATATTTAAAATTGGTTCTGGTACAGCAAACCTGTTTAGGTATGCCGTATCGGACAAGCCATTAAAAAGTCAGAATAAGAAATGGCCATAAATATTATTTGAATAATTTCTTAGGAAAAGTAAGGTGTCATAAAAGATATGTACAGAAGGATCTATCACATATCATTTCGTTTCAGATATATATTCTAATTTTAGAATAAAAAAGAAACGAGGTGAATGTATTGTCAAAGAAGAACATATTTAACGTGATACTCTTAGTGCTTTCAGCAGTGTTTGTAGTAGTCAAAGGTATCAGTGATAATGACTATCTGTTAGGCAGCATCAATGAAACTGAATAAGGTAACTTAAAATAGAGGGCTTCCTTCGAGGGAGTCCTCTATTTGTCGTCACATTGTTTCCATTCAGGAAACATGAAAAAATTTAAAATGTAAAGGAGATGTAAAATATGGCTCATGAAGTAGAAACAATGTTTTACACAAGAGTAGCACCGTGGCATGGTCTTGGCGTCCGTGTTGAATCCGCTTTATCCTCAAAGGAGGCGTTGCAGGCATCAGGGCTTGACTGGAATGTCATCCAGAGACCCATCATGACAAACGCATATGAACCGATCCCCGGCTACAAGGCCAATGTCAGGGATACGGACAATAAGGTGCTCGGCGTGGTCAGCGACCGATACAGGGTGGTTCAGAATGCGGAAGCTTTTGCGTTTACGGACGCACTCTTAGGTGAGGGGGTTAAATATGAGACTGCAGGTTCCCTGCAGGAAGGGCGCAGGATATGGCTCCTTGCAAAGCTTCCAGACAGGTACATCATTGAAGGGGAGCAGATCGCGCCTTATCTTGTATTCAGCAGTTCCCATGACGGGAGCGGTGCCATCAAAGTCGCAATGACACCCGTCCGTGTGGTATGTCAGAACACCCTCAACATGGCACTGTCAACAGCGAAACGTATCTGGTCAACCGTCCATGTGGGAGACCTTGCGGCAAAGATGGATGAGGCACACAATACGCTGTTACTTGCAGAGAAGTATATGGGGAAACTTGGAACGGAGATATCAGCATTGTCAAAGATCAAGCTCTCTGACAGTAAGGTTATGGAGTATATCAATATGCTGCTCCCGATGGATGACCAGCCCAGTGATATCCATAAAAAGAACATCAGCCGTATCCGTGAGGACTTAAAGATCCGCTACTTTGATGCCCCTGACCTGAAACATGTTGGAAAGAACGGCTACCGCTTCATCTGCGCTGTTTCAGATTTTGCCACCCATGCAAAGCCCATCAGGGAGACGGCAAATTACAGGGAGAACATGTTTGCAAAGACAATAGAGGGGAATCCGCTGATCGATAAGGCATATGAGATGGTATGTGCAGCTTAATAAAAACCAGTCATAAAGGACAGGAACCTTGTGTTTCTGTCCTTTATATATGCAGGTTAAAAATATATGAGAGAAAGGATGATGAATCATGTATGAAAAAATACCAACGGCAGGCATGAGTAACGAGGAGTGGCTCACACTCAGGAAAACGGGGATAGGGGGCTCTGATGCAGGTTCCATCTGCGGAGTGAATCCATTTGGCAGTCCAATGAAGGTGTACTATGACAAGACCAGCAGCGGAGTCGAGGAGCTGGATAATGAGGCAGTCCGTCAGGGACATGACCTTGAAGATTACGTTGCACAGCGTTTCATGGAAGGGACAGGGCTGAAAGTAAGGCGTTCCAATTTCATGTACAGGAGTGTCGAGCATCCCTTCATGATTGCAGATGTAGACCGTCTTGTGATCGGCGAGGATGCAGGCCTGGAATGCAAGACGGCGAGCGCATATAACGCAGACAAATGGAAGGATGGTGAGATCCCGCTCCATTATATCATGCAGTGCTACCATTACATGGCAGTCACCGGAAAACGTACATGGTATATAGCAGCCGTCATTCTCGGACAGAGTTTTACCTACCGTAAGCTGGTATGGGATGATGCACTCATCGCACAGCTTGTATCAGTGGAAAAGGATTTCTGGGAGAACCATGTTGCGGCAAAAGTGATGCCTTCCCCCGATGGTTCAAAGACCTGCAATGAGGTACTCAACCAGTATTTCCATTCTGCAAGGAAGGGCAGCGCCATAAGGCTGGAAGGGTTTGATGACAGGTTAAAACGCAGGGCTGAGATCGTGGAGCAGATCGAAAAGCTGCAGCAGGAACAGAACAGTATTGAGCAGGAAGTGAAGCTTTACATGAAGGACAATGAGTATGCTGCGAGTGACTGCTACAGGGTATCATGGAGCAACGTGGAGTCAACAAGGCTTGATTCGAAACGCATCAGGGAGGAGCATCCGGAGATTTACAGGGATTATGTAAAACAGTCTGTCTCCCGCAGGTTCCAGATCAAGGCAGCATAGCGGATACTTTGAGACATGAAGGTTATTTAAACGGATCTGTTCATTATTTTAAGATCATGCTGGCATCTGGAATTGGAAGGTGCCAGCAGTATGGAGGTTTATCATGAAGGAACATTTTTTAGACAGGCTGTATGGTGAGTATCAGGCGTACAGGGCATCCCTTTTGAGCTGTCCTAATTTTGAGGTTTTTGACAGATGCGATGAGATCGATGCTGTTGTCAATTTCTATGAAATACTGTCAGAAAAAGCGGAAGGGATGTCTGACCATGAGCTGCAGACACTTTTAAAACGAAGGAACCTGCTGATGGAGCTGTATGAATTATGGCTGAAACGGGATGACAGTGCCTATGGTGAGATGAAGATGCATGTAGACAGTGAGATCAGTAACATGACAAAAGGAATTTCGGGGAAATAAGGAAGGTGGTATTTATGGAAGAAGGCATGAATACAGTAAGGCTGCTGAAAGCAGATGAAATTGAGTGCCGCATATCGGTAATCAATGAAAAAGGTTTAAGTCTTTTGTTATACAAGGATGCAAGGGTTGACCAGAAGATCCTTGATGAGACATTCGGGATGTTTGGCTGGAAACGGAGCCACCAGTCCATTGACGGAAACCTGTACTGTACGGTTGAGATCCGCGATCAGGAAACAGGTGAATGGATCGCAAAGC
>CAMWLV010000219.1 GCA_947175175.1 uncultured Lachnospiraceae bacterium | reverse complement strand
AAAACAGCTACTTTGGCAACATAATGTTAGGTTATAAAGTTGTAAAGTGGTGTTAGAATATTAAACATTCATAAATAAATTATTAACTTTTTTCTTGTATTGGCACGAAAATAGCGATACAATAAAAAAGGATAGACATAATTGTATGGCTGTCATACAAGTTGATAAAACACATAAAGGGGGTTCAAAATGAGCGCACAAAGCAAAACAACCAAATCCAGGAAACGAATTGCAGATGAAATCATGAATCAGATTGGCAAAAGCGTCATTCTCGTATTCCTTATTGTCGCAATCGTTGCAATTGTCATGGTAGGATGGACGATCATGACTTCCAAGGAAACCGAGCTGACATTGGAATCAAGTGCCGCTGCTAACCAGCTGACAGGATTTCTGGAACAGTATATCAGAGGTGTAGAACAGCTGGCTGTCAATCCAGAAATAAAAGATGTCATGCTGCAGACAGGAGCAGGTGATGATATTCTGCAGGCGGACAACATGGAAACTGTCAGGGAAAATCTCCTCCACATCGTAAACACTGATCCTGAAAATACGATGTCTGTATGGATTGCTGACCTGGATGCGAGCGTCCTGACACAGTCAGATGGATTTACTACCGGGGAAGGCTGGGATGTCACAAGCCGCGAATGGTACAAATGTATCGGTCTGGGCAAGACGATTCTGACAGAACCTTATGTAGATTCCGCAACTGGAAAAATGATATTAAGTGCAGTATCCCCTGTTTATGACACCGCTTCTGGCACCGCCATCGGTGCTGTCGGAATGGACATTTCCATGGATCATATGACAGTGATCATGAGTGAATATAAAATTGGACGTAATGGTTATATCCTGCTGTTATCCGAAAACGGGACTTTCCTCTATCATCCGCAGAGCGATATCATACAGAAAAACATCGCAGATATTAATATTTCACAAAATGTTGTAAATGCAGTACTTTCAGGTAGCGACGTATTTCTGCGGTACTCTGTAGATGGTGTGGCAAAATACGGTTCCGTATCTCCCGCTGGCGACACAGGTTATATCGTGCTCAGCAACCTGCCTCTGACAGAATACTATTCTATGTTGATCATTATGGTCATTGCATTGATTGTGATCTTCGCAGCTGGCATTGTCCTGATCACAATCAGTATCAAAAAGAGCGCCGCAAACCTGACCAAACCAATTTTGGAACTGAACCACACGGCTCAGCAGCTTGCTGCCGGAGACCTCGACGTCCATCTCAAGATCGACTCAGAAGACGAGATTGGCGAGCTGGGTGACTCCATCGGAAAGACTGTTGCCCGGTTAAAAGAATATATTGTATACATAGATGAGACCGCAGAAGTGCTGGCACAGATTGCAGACGGCAAACTGAACATCCACCTGAAAAATGATTATGTTGGTGAATTCCAGAAGATCAAGACTGCCCTGCTCAACATCTCCTCCTCCATGAATGAAGTCATGGAAGGCATCAATGCAACTTCTGAGCGTGTATCTATCGGCGCATCTGAGTTATCATCCGCTGCCCAGTTGATTGCGGAAAGTTCAGAGCTGCAGGCGGCTTCTGTAGAAGAACTGGCAGCGACGACAAATACTGTTGCGGATCATGTGGAGGAAAGCCACAGAGACGCGGAAGCTTCCGCAAAGGAAACAGATAAAGTCACTGCAATGATTGAGCAGAATCAGGAGAAAATGACAATGATGATGGATGCGATGAACGAAATCCGTCAGACATCACAGCAGGTTGTCGGCATTATCCAGACGATTGAGGAGATTGCCGACCAGACCAACCTTCTGTCACTCAATGCTTCCATAGAAGCTGCCCGCGCAGGTGAGGCTGGAAAAGGCTTTGCAGTCGTAGCAGATGAAATCGGAAAGCTCGCACTGGAAAGCTCCAAAGCGGCAAACTCAACAAGAGAACTGATCGAGATTTCCATGGAAGAAATCAATAAAGGAAATACGATCGCCACTGATGCCATGAATTCGCTGAGGGAATCCGTAAGCGCAGTCGACCATGTGAACGAAATGATCAAGAAGACCGCCGAAAACTCAGCCGTTCAGGCAGAAAACATGGAGCAGCTCCGCATTGGCATCGATGAAATCGCGCGCGGAATCCAGGACAACTCCGCCGCGTCGCAGGAAACTTCTGCTACATCCGAAGAGCTTGCAACACGGGCTGAACTCCTAAATAGAATGGTACAAAAATTTGAACTGATGCAATAAAAAGAACGCCCTTTTCTAAGGGCGTTCTTTTTATTGCATCATTCCACAACGGCTGTCGTAGAATCCCCCGCAGCTGCCTGTTCTAAGACAGCCTCAACAAGCTTCACAAAATTCTGCCCTGAATTGCTTGCACCTGTAATGGCATCAAATGTCGTATTTTTCTATCCATCAATCAGCTGTTGCACATATTCACGTGTATATTTATTAGGATATGTCCCCTGCTGTGATATCATGTTTTTCATGTAATCATTATCCCATGCCTTGATAAATCCACTCTCGTTCTTGGCATTATACTCGGCAGAAACAATCTTTCCACCTTTAACCTGTATGATCAGATATTCCTGCCAGCCATGGGAAAATCCAGACATTTCAGCGGTATAAAACCCATCTTTTAAACCATTCGCACTGCCGCATCCTGCTGACACTCCTATTAAAATCATAACCACAGACAGCATCAATATTTTTATTCTTTTCATCCGATCCATTTCATTAAACCTGCTTTCTCATCTATTAATTTTATTAACTCCTTAGCTTCACCATCGACACGATCTGTTCCAGTCCTTCCACCTGCTGCAGCGATACCGCTGCCGTCTCGTCCGTCTCCTTCGCAAACTGCTGGTTGGTATCCGCTATTGATAAAACAGTCTGCACTTCCTGTGATGCTGTGTCGATCGCCTCCTTCTGCTGCTGTGTGATCTGGATCAGATTATCGGAAATCTCCATGAACTCATTCGTCGCCTGATTCACATTGCGGAATGACTCTGCGGTATTCTGCGCTGTCCGCATTCCCTGGTCGATAGATATGCTTGCCTTTCCGATAATCTCCCCTGTCTTTTCAAGCGCCGATGCTGTCTGCTGTGCCAGCTGCCCGATCTCCTGTGCCACAACAGCAAAGCCCTTACCTGCATCTCCTGCCCTCGCCGCCTCGATCGAAGCATTCAGTGACAGAAGGCTTGTCTGAGAGGAAATATCCTCGATCAACTGACTGATCGTTATGATCTCCTGCATATCGCTGTGAATGCTGTCCATTGTCACCAGCATATCACCCATCTGCCGCTGCCCCTCATCCACACGTATCCTTGCCCTATCTGCACTTTCTTTTACGCGCTGTGCATTACTGTCAATCTCACTGGTTTTATCTGTGATCAGATCCATTTTTTCCGTAAGGCGTTTTAGGGCAGATGACTGCTCGATCGAGCCATCATACAGTTTTCTTGCGTATTCTGTCGTCTCTGAAGAATTGTTCCGCACTGACTCTGATGCCTGATGAATGCGCCGCATCATCGCATTGAGCGAATCCGTGATCTGTCTCAGGGCATCACGTATCGCCGCAAAATCACCGTCAAAGGCTCCCTCCACATTCTGGGAATAGTCTCCCGAAGAAAGCAGTCCCAGATAATCAGTAATGCTGTCTATGTACACTGACAGGCTGATCACTGTGCGGGACAACGCTGTCGTGAGCACCTCCGCCTCCTGATTGCTGTCTGCAAAGACAACCTCATCCTTCAGATTGCCGGAGGCCAGCAAAGTCAGGCGATCTGTTGCGAGTGCGAGCGAACCCGCTATCTGGTCTGCAATCCGAACTGTCCGTTTTGTCGTATAAATCTGCAGAGCCACGATAAGCAATATGCTGATGACAACCGCCCACATCAGTGTTCCCATGAAATCCGATCCAGGTGCAGCGATCATCAATGTCCAGTTGGTTCCCGCGATTGGAGAATACGCCGTATAATGCTGTACCCCCTTGAAATATATGGTATCCACATCTGTCCGAAAGTCCAGCATGGCATCAAAAATGCGCTGATTTCTGGAAGATGCATATAGATCATACAGATTCCTACCTCCGCCCATATCCGACATATTCTTGTCCGCTATGATATTTCCTTCACTGTCAACGATATATGCGATACCCCTGGCACCGATATTGACATTTGACAGCACGTCATTGAGCATATCATACTTATAACTGCCTATCAGATAGGAAACAGCTGTACCCTCTTCATCCAAAACCGGAATGCCCACGCTGAGCTGCCAGAGTCCGTTTGCATACTCAGGACTACCGATCGTCATGTTCTGTGTGATGACAAGATAGTCATAGTAATCCTTACCTACGATCGAATCAGGTGCCTCGCTGTCACCGTACAATTTCGCGCCGGCAAGATCATAGGCAGCAATCCATACAAACTCTATTCTTTCCTTGCTCTGGTCGATCAGTCCCTGCTTGGCTTCATTGGATATCCCTTCATCAGACCATTCTGCCTTTTGTGCCATGTTGTCCATCCTGTCCGCCAGCAGATGAATGTTGGAGCTGATGTTCTGTGCCGAAATCCGTGCCATGACCTGCAGGTTATCACGGAGCACCGATGCCGTTGAGGTCAATGAAGTAATGATCATCAATATGACCAATATAACCCCTAAGGAAACGGATAACGATGTCACATAACGAATAATAATCTGCTTAATACTGCGCTTCTGTGTGCTATTGTTTTCTGTTGTCTTACTTGATCTCATTGGTTACCCCCATCAAATTGTAAATTTCTGCATAATAACATTTTATTCTATCATACAAACATCATTCTGTGCAATATGGTGCATCCAAGGAAGTATTATAAAATAATGTTGTATACTTTTATCGAATAAAACCCTTGACGCAAGTCTGATTTCGGACTAAAATAAATTAAGTACGAAATCGGACTTGTGTAAACATATTAAATATTAAGCTATAAATGAGCAAATATAAAATATTTACCATTTCTTAAATATGCATATCGGAAAAAGCACGAAATATACACGTAGTATGCACTGAAAATTTGCATAAAGTCATCGCATTTCATTTATTGATTGGTTCAAACCAATTTCTTTTGTACAATTCTCAGATTTGCTCATTTATAGTATT
>CAMWLV010000218.1 GCA_947175175.1 uncultured Lachnospiraceae bacterium | reverse complement strand
TCCAAAAGCAACTCCTGCATCTTGGGCGGATTTCTGTCACAGGTGAGCACAACCTTGAACAAATCACCATCCACAACAATATTCAAATCACCATCAATCAGCTTCATCAGACTTTGCGCTATGGAAAGTCCCAGTCCATGCCCCTCTGTATTGCGTGACTTATCCCCGCGTACGAAGCGCTCCATCAGCTCCTCTCCACTGATGTTCAGCGGATATTTTGAAATATTTCGAAATGTAATACTCACACTTTCTTCTGTGGCTTCCAGGTTGACATACACCCTTGAACCTTTCTGGGCATATTTGCAGATATTGTTCATCAGGTTGTCAACAACACGCCAGATATGTCTGCCATCTGCCATAATATAGACGGATTCCTCCAGCTTGCTGACAATCAGCTCCAACCCCGCGATCGAGAGCTTCTCTTCAAATTCACCTACTGTCTGTGTCACAAACACACCCACATCCAGCGGTTGGCTGTCAACAGTTAAATTCCCGGAAGATGCCTTGGAAGCCTCCACCAGATCTTCAATCAATTTCTTTAACTTTGACGACTGCCTTTCGAGTACTTCGAGGTACTCTGCTGCCTTGTCATTGTGAAGCTCCTCCTTTGAGAGCAGATCCACATAATTGATAATGGAAGTGAGCGGTGTTTTGATATCATGGGACACATTCGTGATCAGCTCCGTTTTGAGTCGCTCACTTTTCATGCGCGCATCAACCGCTTTGGACATTCCATCACTGATCTTATTTAGGTATTCACCATGCTTTTTGCATTCCCAGAACATTTTGTCCGTTTTGATCTTATAAGAGAGATTCCCCTCTGCCATGCGCTGACTTGCTTTCTGCAACTCATATATCTGCATTGCAAGGACACACAAGATAATACATAATATCAGCTTCTCCAGCAGCAGGAACAGTGCACTGACATCCGAATAACAATTGATGATCACAAATATTTCCACGAATAATATGACTCCCATGATAACAACTATTTTCCAGAGCATATGAATATTCCTAAAAATATTGACCGCAATATCGCGAATCCAACTATAAATCCAGTAACAAATACTGTTTCTCCACCATTTGCCTGCCTTCACCCGCACACACAAACTGAGTATATACGCGACCGCGATCACTGTCATAAAGATCCCAAACAGACCACACATACCTAAGCTGGTGTATGCAAATCTTCCTATATCCGTTTCCTCCAAAATTCCAATTGCTAAAAGAGCAGCTCCCATTTCTACTCCGCACACAAACACACTCAATATGTCAATCGGAATCTTGTCAAACGGAGTGAGCACAATCCCATCCACTGCCTTGCGATGTCCTGCTGCATACACCAGAAATCCAAATGACAGAACCATCACAACGATACTGATCCCAAGACCCTGAAACAGATTCCTGTCCACAATATCATAATAATAATTGACATACCAGCTCTCCTGATTGTATTTACTATCCAAGCGGTCTGCTGGCACATAGTCCGGAATGAGCGATACTACCCAGTAAGCCTCTGCCCGAATGTCATCCCGAACCACAAGTGTATAGTTTTCATTAAGATAATACCCTGCTTCCTTGATAAAGAAACCATCTGCAATATTGCTGGAATCAATCAGCATGAGTTCCTCACCAGTTATGCTTCGAATATTATCTAACAGGATTGTTCCCCATTTGCTGTAGCTAAATGTCGTGTTGTTCAACTCCGCCAGATTTACGATGCTTCCACTTCCTTTGCCGCCAAGAATCTCTTCAATTCGATCTGTCTGGTCAGGCTGTGTTATCTCTGCTTCTTCACCCGCAACCTCCTGCAGCTGCTTTATGTCATCTAAAAATTCCTCTGTGTAATTGTCAAACAACGATGTATCCATACTCTGATAATTCAGCATATATCCCTGATTGTTAAAATCATAATTATAATTGTAGACTTTTTTCCCTTCACTGCCGTCATAACACAGCGATACATTCTGAACTGGATAATAATTTCCCTCTGCTCGATAGTACACGATTCCCTTTGCCACATCATAACATATCCTGTCTGCATAGAGATATGTCCACTCTGAATCCTTGATCAGCGCATCGCTCTCGACAGCCAGCGATGCCATATCTTCATAATCGCCATAATATTCCATTGACATTCCTGTTAAGGAACCGTTTGCCTTCTCGACAAGCAGATACAGGAAAAGCTGGTCGGAAACAATGTTCGCAAGCTCTTCGTCTGTCATATTAGTGTCCAAATAGGATAACCTGTCATGAAAGTCCACTTCCGCAAGACTGTCTGACTTGATAATCCCATACTTAAAATACTCCCTCCGCAAGTTTTCTGCATATGTGCTATTGCCATGATTCCAAAATGCCTCTCTGGAATAATCCATATTAGCATACTTATATATACTTTTCAGCGCCTCCTCGCGCGTCTGCTCCAACAGACCATCAAAGATTCCATATGCCAGACAGATTCCCAGCACAACGGTTCCCATAATCGAAGCAATACAGATCATCCATGCCGTGATTTTTGCAATCACTGAATTTCTTAACTTCATCACTTAAAACATCACCCTTTTTCCTTTTATTCTTCCAGCTTATAACCTCGTCCCCAGACAGACTTCAGATATCGCGGCTCTGCAGGATTGTACTCGAGTTTTTCCCGCAAATGCCTGATATGGACTGCTACTGTGTTCTCTGTGCCGTATGGACTGTCATTCCACACAGCGGCATAAATCTGTGCTGGAGAATACACTTTTCCCGGGTTTTCCATGAGAAGCTTCAAGATATCGTATTCTGTCGGTGTCAGTGCTGTCTTTTCACCGTCGAGCGTCACTTCCTTAGTGCGGTCATCGAGCTCGATTCCTCCTATGGTAAGTGTCTCACTCGCCTTTGGCATCATCCCGCTGCCCAGCTGCATATAACGCCTGAGCTGCGATTTCACCCGCGCCTGAAGCTCCACCGGATTAAACGGTTTTGTCACATAATCGTCCGCACCGATATTAAGTCCCAGCACCTTATCAGTATCTTCACTCTTGGCTGTCAGCATGATGACAGGCACATTGCTCTGCTCCCGCAGCTTCACCATCGCAGTGATACCGTCCATCACTGGCATCATGATGTCCATAAGCACCAGCTGAATCTCCTCCTTAGAAAGCACCTCCAAAGCTTCTTTTCCATTGCAGGCCTCATACACCTGATAACCCTCGGCTGTCAGATAAATCTTTAATGCCGACACAATATCCTTCTCATCATCACACACCAATATGTTGTACATCTCTTCTCTCTCCCCGGTTTTATGATACAAACAAAGTATATCCTATAAAATTTTAAGTTCCAATTGGGTAAATGTTTAAGATTTCATTAAGATTATATTTCCTTAATACCTTGTATTCTAAGGCATTTCACCCTATTGTGTCACTAGTCTGTCACTAGTATAGCTCATTCAGCGCCACACGTTCCGTTGCGCTTGTCCATGTATTTTTAAATCTTTTGACGCCTGTTCCCTTCATAGCTTTTGATGCTATGACACTATTATACTCTGGCAGAAATGATTTTAACAGCCCTGATTTTTCCCCATGCCTCAACCTTCTTAATGCGTCCCTCTCCAGATCACATACCTTTTGAACACTGTTTTTTGTCAGTCCTCCGATTTCCTTTCTTGTTCTTTTGTTCTGGTATCTTTCAGTTATGATATCAGGTTCCTGTCCGGGGAGTGCTGCGACCAGATCCCATAGTATCGCTGCCAGGTGTTCCGCCTGCACATCTTCCAGCACTTTGTTTTCAACATCTGTATCACCCTGTATCAGCTCATAGAGCATACAGCTTTCATCATCACCGACAGGAATATCCAGACTTTTGATCGACTCCATCACAAGCCCGCTGTGCAGCCGATCCATACACTCCCTGCTGATGCTAAGGTGTAACATCATTTCGTGGTCTGACGGTCTACGTCCATACTCTGACTGTATGGCCGCAGTGAAACGCTTATACTTTGTCATGAGTCCTTTTGTGCCGCTAGGTATTCTTACAACGTTTCCGCACTCCTCAATATACCTATGCATGGACTGTTTCAGCCAGAATACGGCATAACTCGAAAATGATATACCTTTATCTGGTCTATAGGCATTTACAGCATTACATAAACCTATATATCCCTGCTGTTTCAGATCCTCAATATCCTCATAGCCAGAATACTTCAAAGCGGTCTTTGCAATAAGCCCCTGATTCTGCTGCCACAATTCGAGCATATGATCGGCCGCATCCTGTCCGCCCTGTATAAGTGCAACAAGCTGTTCATTCGTCACGATACCATCTCCTAACAAATCATGAATGCGTGCGTAAATACATAAAGCCCTCCGAAGCAAAATGCAGTCAGAGGGCTTTATATTATTTTGCTGCTTCCTGCTCCTGATAATAGATCGCCTTAACCTTGTTATCCAGCACGAACGCATCATAGCATATGCGCCCTTCTACAAGCGAACCACTTATTCCGGGCGGATCAACATGAATCTTGTAATCCTCAAGCTTTGTCGGCGCCACTGTGGCACATGGGTGTGCTATCATGAATCCAAAGTTTGCCGGAAGGCGCACAGAGGGAACTTTGATGACCTTCGCACCGTCGATCATAGCAATAACACCCTTGATTCTGAGTTCGTTTGCGATTTCTGTTTCCATGACGATATCTTTACACTTTTTCATGAGCGTATATGTGTCCGGCGATACCACAAGGATTCTGTCCGTCTCTGGTACTTCTGCATTGTCCAATGCGTTGTTAGCTGATACAATCTCTGTAAAGATATTTGTTGTTGTCAGTTTGATCGCTGCCGGTTTATGTCCTGCTTTGCTGCACATCACGCCATACACATATGTATCTACTTCAGGTATGACAACCTGACGCTGCTGTCTTGCCAGCGCAGAAGCCGCCTGTACATTCTGGACGGTCTCGTCCTGATCAAGCTTGTCAATGACAAATGTGAATGAACGGTCTTTCTTCAGTGTAAATTCTTCCGTGGTTGCATCAAGGTCTTTTACAGCGCCATAACGTGAACCTGTCATTCCTTCCGGCGTGTTGCGGCTGTAGTCATTCATTGGTGATGTACTGACCTTATACACCTTTACAGTGTGCGCACCGGTCCATTCAAAATCCTGATTTGTCAGGAGTGATTTTTTGCTTTCCGTGCTGAACTGTTCATCCACATACGGTAAAAATTTTGTCGCTAAATTGATAGCCATGTCTTACGCTTCCTTTCTGTCAGGTGCTAAGCCCCATAGCTTTTCTTATCTCGAGGTCGCCCGATGCAGCTGCAGTCGGCTTTACGCTGCTTGCACCCGGCTGGAATCCTCTAAACTTTATACTTCTTGTGGCATTCGCCCTGCATTCTTTAAAATATTTGGTGTTAGTCAAAAAATGTGTTGTTATTGCTTTTGAGAGTTGAATGCAAATG
>CAMWLV010000217.1 GCA_947175175.1 uncultured Lachnospiraceae bacterium | reverse complement strand
TCTCTGTACACTATAAATGCCGAGGCGAACTTTTTTTCTTTCTTTAAAGAAACGATTATGGATTTTCTGGGAAGGGGAAATTCCGGGGAAGATATTACAGGGATGGGTGTGGAGAGCGAAAAGCTGTCGGTGAGCAGTAAGCTGGATCTGATGATGGAGCTGCAGGAGACAGTCATTGACAGCCACAGTATCTATGTGTTGGTAAAAATAACAGCTCCTCCCAATATCAGATTTGACGAAAATACTTTATTTGATTATTTCTGCTTCTGTAAGGGTTCAAATTATAGCGTGAATCAGCTTCTTGGCGGCTCGCTTTCCTGTGAACTGCTGGAGGTGAGTAAGGAGTATCCTAATATAGCGACTTATGTAGTCAGTCTGGTGTTTGATGAGGTTTTGGAAGAGGGCAGTGAAGTCACAGTCTGTTTTGAGGATTTGACAAAAGACCCCTGTTCTTCCAGCCCGGAACTGCTCATAGATGGAGTGTGGAGCCTTTCCTTCTATTATTATCTCACAGTCACTGACCATATAGAACTGGAAGGAACACCGGATATGGTATTTCCTTTTATCAATACGACGGCAGAGTTAATAAAGCTTGAGCTGTCACCATTCGGGATCGTAGTGTATGCGGATGTGTCTAATTTCCCCAGGGATGAGCTGGGGATTTCGGACACCAATATTGCAATCAGACTCAAGATGATCGATGGAAGCGAGTTGACAGTAGTGAGTCATGATCCTGAGAAGCAAGAGCATATTCAGGGCGGAAGCGTATCCTTTATTGACGAAGGAGAGAAAACTTATGAGCAGGTGAATCTGGAGTTTACCAATATGGTCAATATAGGAAAGGTAGTGGGTATTTATATAGAAGATTTGTATATACCTATAAAATGACATTCCCCCGGGAACCTTACTTTTACAGGTCTCACAAATGGTAAAACGTAATATATATATGCAGAAGTGGCTGACTACCATGCTGATGAAGATAATTTAGAAGAGTGGCTGCATTCTGCAGTATATTTTGGTTCTGTCGCAGTTGGCTCCAATGCATCTGCTGCTCCCGACAACGAATCTGACAACAACTCTTCAGACAGCAGCCCCTCAGATGACAGCACTCCTGTAAACGTATCTCGTGGCTACGCTAAGGAAGCCGGGGAAAAGATGCTCAGTCAGATCACAGACGCGCCAGCCGCTTCTGCGATTGCCATAGATAAGGGAATCACAGCCCTGGCCAACTCTGTTATGAAGGAGCTGCAGAAATTTAAAAATCAGGGAACCTTTTTACCCTCCGAAGTATCTTATTAGTAAGGAGCTGTGAAAAATAGCATGTACAGCACAGTATCCTGTCACAACATAGTACATCTTGCCAAATGGTAAAAGATAGCTATGATTTTTATAATACACGGAGGAATGTATAATGAAAAAAAGAATGTTAGCATTATTTTTAGGCGGAGTAATGGCAGCTGGCAGCCTTGCCATGCAAATGTCTTCGACGGCGTGGGCGATCACAAGAAATGATTGTGGATATTACTCAGAACCACACATTAAGAATTTCACGATTACAGCTGGAGATGGACAGCTCACAGTGGCAGTCGACTTGGAATATGAAAACTCTAATTCTTCTGGAGTGAACATCTATCTGTTTGAGAAGGAATTGGTAAAAGAAACATTGAGTGAATATAGCGATACAATGACATATCCTGTATATAGGGAATATGCGGCTGAAGGATATCAGGATGATTTATATGCATTCATGCTTCTGGGTGGAACATATACGTTTACAGGGCTCACAAATGGTAAAACATATTATGTATATGCCGAGGCAATTGACTGGCATGATATGGAACCTGGTGAGGATGATGCTTCACATTATGCAGCATATCTTGGTTCTTACACACCTACTGCCAAAGATGCATCTGCCTCCTCTGCAGTGCCTGCACCTGTACCTGTTCCGGAAACCAGCACCGTTACTGTACCAAATACAGTTATCAACACTGTTACAACGGATACAGACAGTATAAAAGCCGTAGCAGCAGAAGTACTGAAAGGCAAATGGGGAGTTGGCAGGGAACGTAAAATTAAGCTGGAAGCCGCTGGTTATGACTATGCGGCAGTACAGAAAATGGTTGCCCGGCTTATGAAATAATATAAAGTCCAGTCTAAAAGCGCTGCATGCCTGTAAATTCAAGGCATGCAGCTTTTTGTGCTAAAACAATTATCCGCTGCTTTTCTGCCATTATCCATGTTAAAATGAAGAAAGAGATTTTTCTTAAAGAAATGGAATTAGATCAAATGAGTATCAATATCAAAATATCCAGACAGTCTCTACATTTGACCTGAGTTGAGGATTCCTTTTATGGAATACATTGATGCACAAGATAACTATTGTGTAAATTGGATAAGTTTAGTATGTAAAAATGGATAATATAACGAAAAGGATTTATTCGAAAAAAATGTATTGCAAAAAAAACAAAAACCTTTATAATTTAGATATGATTGAACTATTTCAATATTAGCAAAAATAAAATGACGATTGAGAACAGCAGAACAGCAGAACAGGAGGACAATAGAACTAGAACGTGGATATACAGTTAAAATATAATGAACCATGGATATTACAGAGAGCAGATCCATTTATATGCAGACAGAACAATGGCAAATATTATTTTACGGCGTCTGTACCTGCTTATGACAGGATCATACTGCGGTGTGCGGACACGCTTGCGGGAATCGCGGACGCTGAGGAAGTGACAATCTGGCAGAAGCACGAGTCCGGGATCATGAGTGAACATATCTGGGCGCCGGAGCTTCATTATCTGGATGGCAAATGGTACATCTATTTTGCAGGCGGTGATAAGGATGATATCTGGGAGATCCGTCCATATGTATTGGAGTGTGCAGACGCCGATCCAATGACCGGGACATGGAAAGAGCTGGGGATGATGCAGTGCGCAGACGAGGATGAGTTTTCCTTTCGTGCATTTTCACTGGATGCTACCGTGTTTGAGGATAGCGGAAAGCACTATTACGTGTGGGCAGAGAAAGTCGGCGTCGGAAGGCAGATCTCCAATCTGTATATTGCTGAGATGGAAACACCCAACAAACTAAAGACAGTGCAGGTGCTTTTGACAACGCCGGACTACGACTGGGAGAGAGTTGGTTTCTGGGTGAATGAGGGTCCGGCTGTGATCAAGCGGGACGGGAAGATATTCCTCACCTACTCCGCAAGCGAGACAGGCGCTCCCTATTGCATGGGCATGCTCACAGCGGACAGCGGCGCAGATCTGTTAGATCCATTATCATGGAAAAAGGAGCGTTATCCAGTGCTGGCTTCCGATCCTTCTATAGAAGTATATGGACCAGGGCACAATTCCTTTACCGTGGACGAGGAGGGAAACGATATCCTCGTATACCATGCCCGCAAGGAGAGTGTCATTGAGGGAGATCCGCTTTACAATCCCAACAGACATACTATGCTGATGAAGATCAAGTGGGAGAATGGCAGACCAGTATTTAATTACAAGTAAATGACAAACAACAGGAGGCATTTTAAGATGGCAAAACTTTACATCAATGAAAAGAATCAAAAGGGACATATCAATGCCGAGATATACGGAAATTTCTCGGAACATCTCGGACGCTGCATCTACGAGGGTATTTATGTGGGGGAGGATTCAGAGATCCCCAATACAAAAGGAATGCGAAATGATGTCGTGGCAGCGCTGCGTGAGATGAAGCTTCCGGTACTGCGCTGGCCAGGAGGATGTTTTGCGGATGAGTACCACTGGATGGATGGAATTGGACCCAAAGAATCCCGTAAGAAAATGATCAACACAAACTGGGGTGGTGTGACGGAAGACAACAGCTTTGGCACGCATGAATTCTTTGAGTTGTGTGAGCAGATTGGGTGTAAGACATATATCAACGGCAATGTCGGCAGCGGAACGGTGCAGGAGATGTCCGAGTGGGTGGAGTATATGACGTTTGACGGGGTATCTCCCATGGCAGAACTCAGAAAACAGAATGGACGTGAGAAGGCGTGGCATGTTGATTATTTTGGTGTAGGAAATGAAAACTGGGGCTGTGGCGGAAATATGACACCAGGCTACTATGCGAATTTATATAGAAGATACCAGACTTTTGTGAGAAATTATAAAAAGGACCAGCACATCTTCAAGGTCTGCGGAGGTCCGAACGTAGATGATACTTACTGGACAGAAGAAGTGTTAAAGACGTGCTATGAAAATGCACCAGATGGATCGCACGGGTTTATGGACGGACTGTCAATGCATTACTATGTGCATCCGGAAGGCTGGGAGAAGAAGGGAAGCGCCACAAAGTTTGATGTGAAGACATGGTACAAGACACTGTACAAGGCACTTTATATAGAAGATCTGATCAAGATGCACACCACAGTCATGGATAAATATGATCCTGAGAAGAAGATCGGACTGATCTGTGACGAGTGGGGGACATGGTTCACCTGTGAGCCGGGGACGAATCCAGGATTCCTGTACCAGCAGAATACTATGCGCGACGCGCTTGTGGCAGGACTCACACTCAATATATTCAACAAACACTGTGACCGTGTAAAGATGGCAAACCTTGCGCAGACGGTCAATGTACTGCAGGCGGTTATTCTGACAGACGGACCGAAAATGCTGCTCACGCCGACATACTATGTACTGCATATGTACAAGTATCACCAGGATGCAGAGCTGGTGGAAAGTTACATTGACGGCACAAAGGAGATTGGCATGGACGAGGACTATATGGTTCCGAATCTTCAGGAGTCTGTTTCTGTTGACAAGGACGGAGTTGTGACGGTCACACTCAACAACCTCTCCGTTACGGACAGTGCGGAGATGGAGATTGCCTTCACAGAGCTTCACCCAAGTGATGTGACAGCAGCCATTGTCACCAACGAAATGGATGCATACAACACCTTTGAGAATCCTGATAAGGTTAAGGAGGCCGAGTTCAAGAACTTCAAGATAACTGACAGAGGTGTCACTTTTACGATGCCTGCATGCAGTGTTGTACAGTTTAGGGTAAAATAATATACAATTTTTTGAAATAGTTGATGTGACTGCAATTATAAAATAACATGGAGGAAACAACCTTGGAGACAAGCGAAAAAGTGGGAAATAGAAAGCACTGCCTAAAGTGTCTCCTGCGCGAAATGGACAAGGAAGCCTACATGGATAATCTTTATGACTATATCCAGAGACTGGATGAAGATATCAAAGCCGATCAGGCGCTCTATGAGGAGCGCCTGTCTGTTTGTAAGGGATGTGATTATCTTGAGGCAGGCATGTGCAGGGCGTGCGGGTGTTTTGTGGAACTGCGTGCAGTAATCAAGAATAATGGTTGCTCTTATGGGAAGTGGTAAGGAACTGTTAAAGAATTAATCTTTACATCTGACTTGTCTAAATCTTCTTATG
>CAMWLV010000216.1 GCA_947175175.1 uncultured Lachnospiraceae bacterium | reverse complement strand
GCTGGAAGGTTTTGCCTTTTTAATCGTACAGCGGCACCAACGCAAAGTAACCAATTTAGTAAAGGAGAAAAACAATGAGTAAAAAGTGGGTATATTCATTTAAAGAGGGCGACATGAGCATGCGCAACCTTCTAGGTGGCAAAGGCGCTAATCTTGCAGAGATGACAGGCATTGGACTGCCCGTACCACAAGGCTTCACGATCACAACAGAGGCTTGTACACAGTATTATGAAGATGGGCGCAAAATCAACGACGAGATTATGGCGCAGGTTATGGATGGCGTTGCAGAGATGGAGAGAGTAAACGGTAAAAAGTTTGGCGATCTGAAGAATCCTCTGCTTGTATCTGTACGTTCAGGTGCCCGTGCATCAATGCCTGGTATGATGGATACTATCTTAAATCTTGGTTTAAATGACGAAGTAGTTGACGCAATGATCAAGGGAAATCCGGATCCTGCATTCGAGCGCTTTGTATATGATTCTTACAGACGTTTCATCCAGATGTTCTCCGATGTTGTTATGGAAGTTGGTAAGAAATATTTTGAGCAGCTGATCGACAAGATGAAAGAGGAGAAAGGTGTTCAGTTTGATGTAGATCTTACGGCAGCAGACTTAAAGACACTGGCTGAACAGTTCAAGGTTGAGTACAAGAACCAGCTTGGCAAGGACTTCCCTTCCGACCCGGTAGAGCAGTTGAAGCTTGCGATCGAAGCTGTATTCCGTTCATGGGACAACCCTCGCGCAAACGTATATCGCCGTGACAATGATATCCCTTATTCATGGGGTACAGCGGTTAATGTAATGCCTATGGTATTTGGTAATTTGAATAATGAGTCTGGTACGGGTGTTGCATTTACACGTGATCCGGCTACGGGCGAGAAGAAGCTCATGGGTGAGTTCTTGAAGAACGCACAGGGTGAGGACGTTGTTGCCGGTGTTCGTACACCGATGCCAATCGCGCAGATGGAGCAGGAGTTCCCAGAGGCATATGCTGAGTTTATCAAGGTCTGTGAGACTCTGGAGAATCACTATCATGACATGCAGGATATGGAGTTTACTGTCGAGAACCAAAAACTCTATATGTTGCAGTGCCGTAATGGTAAGCGAACAGCACAGGCAGCATTGAAGATTGCCTGCGATTTGGTAGATGAGGGACACAAGACAGAGGCAGAGGCAGTGGCTATGATCGATCCTCGTAACCTTGACACGTTATTACACCCTCAGTTTGATGCGGCAGCATTGAAAGCCGCTACACCGGTTGGCAAAGGACTTGGCGCTTCACCAGGTGCTGCCTGCGGTAAGGTCGTGTTTACAGCAGAGGATGCTGAGAACTGGAACGCAAGGGGTGAGAAAGTTGTCCTTGTACGTCTCGAGACCTCTCCAGAGGATATTACAGGTATGAAAGCTGCTCAGGGCATTTTGACGGTTCGTGGCGGTATGACATCTCACGCAGCAGTAGTTGCCCGTGGAATGGGTACATGTTGTGTGTCAGGCTGTGGCGATATTGCTATGGATGAAGAAAACAAGAGATTTACACTGGCTGGCAAGGAGTATCACGAGGGAGATTATATCTCTATCGATGGTACGACAGGCAATATCTATGATGGTCAGATTCCTACAGTAGATGCCACGATCGCCGGCGAGTTTGGCAGAGTTATGGCCTGGGCCGACAAATATAGGACTTTAAAGGTTAGGACAAATGCAGACAGACCAGCAGATGCAAGGAAAGCTAGAGAACTTGGCGCAGAGGGTATCGGTCTTTGCCGTACAGAGCATATGTTCTTTGAAGAGAGCAGGATCGAAGCGTTCCGCGAGATGATTTGTGCGGATACGATTGAAGAGAGGGAAGCTGCACTGGAGAAGATACTCCCTTATCAGCAGGAAGATTTTGAAGGATTATATGAGGCACTTGAGGGGAACCCGGTTACGATAAGATTCCTGGATCCGCCACTTCATGAGTTTGTACCAACTGAGGAAGCGGATATCAAGAAATTAGCTGATGCACAGGGCAAATCTGTAGAGGCGATCAAGAGCATCATTTCTTCCTTACATGAATTTAACCCGATGATGGGACATAGAGGATGCCGTCTTGCCATAACTTATCCTGAAATTGCCAAGATGCAGACCAAGGCAGTTATCCGTGCCGCTATCAATGTACAGAAGAAACATTCTGATTGGTCGGTTAAACCGGAGATCATGATTCCACTTGTCTGTGATGTGAAAGAACTGAAAGTTGTAAGAAATATCGTAGTGGAGACCGCAGATGCTGAGATCGCTGCTTCAGGCATTGAGCTAAAATATGAAGTAGGTACAATGATCGAGATTCCAAGGGCTGCCCTTACAGCTGATGAGATCGCTAAAGAGGCTGATTTCTTCTGCTTTGGCACGAACGATCTTACACAGATGACCTTTGGATTCTCAAGAGATGATGCTGGCAAGTTCTTGACCTCATATTATGATACGAAGATACTCGAGAGTGATCCATTTGCCAAGCTTGATCAAATTGGTGTTGGCAAGCTGATGGAAACAGCCATTAAGCTTGGAAAGCCTGTCAATGACAAGCTGCATGTGGGAATTTGTGGCGAGCATGGCGGAGATCCATCTTCCGTGGAATTCTGCCATAAGATTGGTCTTGACTATGTATCTTGCTCACCGTTCCGCGTTCCTATAGCGCGCCTTGCAGCTGCACAGGCGGCGATAAACAATGTAGGAAAGTAGATTACAAATGTCGTAGGGCAATGTAATTTATTGTGTAAAAGGCAAAACCGCACAGCCCCCGACATAGAAAAAAACGACTTTGCACAAAGAAATGCAAGGTCGTTTTTTTGTTCTGCGAACTATCCTCGCCCTGCATAAATACTGGATTCTAGGAATATCCTGCACACGATCACCATGGAGTAGGGGGGCACACTTTACTTAGGTAAAGTGGATAAATAAGTTTGCCCTATACAGAATAAATTACAGTGCCCTACGACATGGTGATATTTCCTGATTGTGTTTTTGGGAAAAATGATTTTTATTAGGGAAGGCTTGAAATCCTTGATAGATAGGGATTTTATGATCATTGATGTTTTTTGAGTTTTCCCAAAATGCAAAATCTAACTTCCCAAAAACAACTCTTTTTCATTTTTGGGAAGTGTTTTTGGGAAAATGATAACAGGCTTGAAATTCTTGTAAATCGTGGATTTTGAGATCTTTACTTTCCCAAAAATAAAAGTCCCAGTTCCCCAAAAGTGTGCTGATTTCATTTTTAGGAATTGTTTTTTGGGAAACGTAGCAGGATGTTCCCACATGGGAGGTTTTGTAAGTATGAGGAAAAAGAACTTTAAAGGGCGATGTGAAAAGCGGATGATTAGGAAATGTGAGGGGGTATGCAGAACTTATGATGCTATCCAGTATGCTTATGCCGATCTGTTACAAGCGAGTGACGAGATCAAGGAGATCAGGTGTAATATTTTGCTGGATGGGCTTGATGTTGGAGAGTACACATCGGATTTCGTCTGTACAAAAGTTGACGGTGATCTGATGGTACGGGAATGTGTTTTCAGAAAGTTCCTGATGAAGCCGTTGACGGTGAAACTGTTGGATGCTTCGAGGGAGTACTGGATCAGACATGGGGTTACAGATTGGGGGTTGGTCATTGATGAAGAAGTATGATCTGCTCCGTTCTGGTGGCAACATTATCCGTGTGCTGGATGTAAAACAAAAGAGAGTTCTTGTGATTGACTGCATCAACAGGAAGATGCCTGTATGGGTGGAGCCTATGATGATGGAATCTTACTCAGAATGTTCTGACAGGGAACTATTTGAGGTTACAGGTGTTAGCGTCATGGGTATTGATGATCTGGATGCAGACCAGAGGAAGACGATGTATGAACGGTATACAATGATCGCACCTGTTCTTCCTTTCATTACAGAGGAGAGAGTGAGATCACAGTTGATATTTTCTATAGCAAAAGAGTACAAGGTATCAAAACAGACAATCAGGAGTTATCTCTGTTTGTATCTGGTCTATCTGGATGTTGCTGCTCTTGCTCCGAAGAAGTGTCAAAAGAAACGGGAACTGACTCAGGACGAGAAACATATGCGTTGGGCGTTGAACAAGTTTTTCTATACCACAAAAAAGCAGTCCCTTATGACGGCTTATACAATGATGCTCAAAGAGAAGTATTGTGATTCCATGGGTGTGCTGGTAAAAGAATATCCTTCATTTTATCAGTTCCGTTATTTCTACCGTAAGACAAGGAAGATGCAGAACTTTTACATTTCAAGGGATGGTTTGAAGAATTACCAGAGGAACAACCGTCCTCTTACAGGTGAAGGGGTACAGGAATTTGCCCCGTCTGTTGGTGTAGGGATGCTGGATGCTACAGTGTGCGATATCTACCTTGTCAATGATGCAGGCAGTCTGGTTGGCAGGCCAATCCTGACAGCCTGTATTGATGCTCATAGCAGCCTGTGTTGTGGGTATTCCCTGTCATGGGAAGGCGGTGTATACAGCCTTCGGGGACTGATGCTGAACATCATTACAGATAAAGTGTCATGGTGTCGGAAGTTTGGTATCTCTGTCCGGAAAGAAGACTGGGACTGTGATATGCTCCCGGCTACGTTTGTTACCGATATGGGAAGCGAATACAAATCGGAGAACTTTGAGCAGATTGCAGAACTGGGAGTTACTGTGGTCAATCTTCCGTCCTACAGGCCGGAGCTGAAAGGACAGGTAGAGAAGTTCTTTGACCTGATACAGGATTCATACAAGAAACACTTAAAGGGAAAAGGTGTGATCGAACCTGACTATCAGGAACGAGGAGCACATGATTACCGGAAGGATGCCTGTCTGACCATGAAAGACTTTGAGAAGATCATCCTCCATTGTATCATTTACTATAATTCTCAGAGGATTATAGAGAACTTTCCCTATACTGAAGCCATGATTGCCGATAATGTGAAGCCCCATGCGTCATGTATATGGGAATGGGGGAAGTCACAGATGGGGGCTAACCTGATAACTGTAGGGAGCAGGGAACTGGTACTGACGCTGCTGCCAAGAACTACAGGTAGATTCGACAGAACAGGTCTGAAAGTAAACAAGTTACGGTATTATTGTGAGGGATATACAGAGCAGTATCTATGTGGTGGCAATGTGACTGTGGCTTATAATCCGGAAGATGTGACTTCTGTTTGGTTACTGGAAAATGGTTCATATGTGGAATTTGTTTTGATAGAGTCTCGCTATAAGGGGAAAGACCTTACAGAAGTACAGGAGTTGCAGAACAGTCAAAAGACAATTATAAAAAGTGCAGAGAAGGATAATCTGCAGGCTCAAATTAATCTGGCGCAGCATATTGAGGCGATTGCGGGTAGTGTCAGTGGTCATATGGATGTCCGCATGAAGAATATCCGTACCACGAGGAAAAGGGAGCAGGACATGCGCCATCAGGATTACATGAAGGAGGGAAAGCGTTATGAGTGATGTCAAAAATATGATCCAAACCATACCGCCAATGAAGTCAGGAAG
>CAMWLV010000215.1 GCA_947175175.1 uncultured Lachnospiraceae bacterium | reverse complement strand
GCATGTGTGGATTTAGACAAGTCAAAATGAAAGGTTATTTCGTGACAGATCCTTAAGGGATTCAGCGGATACCTGGAAACGGATTGTTACCAGGGATACAATCATCTGCCGGATGTCAGACGGTGCTGCTGCTGGGCACATCTGCGGAGATATTTTGTAGAAGCAGTTCCAAAGGGTAAGGAACTGGACTATGGCAATCCGGCTGCACAGGCAGTGCAGTACTGTAATACGCTGTTTGAATATGAGCGGAAGTCCCGGCAGAAAGGACACACTCCCGAGCAGCGGAAAGAATACCGGATCCAGAAAGAAATGCCTGTGCTGGATGCATTTTGGGAATGGATCTCATTACAGGTTCCTAAGAAGGGAACACGTTTTGAGAAGGCGGTGAACTATGCCCAAAACCATAAGGAGCATTTCATGACATACCTGGAAGACGGCAGATGCAGTTTTTCCAACAATCTTTCAGAAAATGCGATCCGCCCGTTTACCCTGGGGAGAAAGAACTGGCTGTTCAGTGATACTCCCAAAGGTGCACAGGCAAGTGCGATAGTGTACACGATGGTGGAGATGGCAAAAGCCCATAACCTAAATATCTACAAATATCTGAATTATCTGCTGGAACAACTACCAGATACAAAAATGACAGATGAGGCACTTTCAAGGCTGGTGCCCTGGAATAAAGATATCATTGCATACTGCTCTGGTGTAATGTAGAGTACAATACTTATATGTGGCAGATCGAAACAGAATAAAATGCTCGCAGTTCTTATCGCTATTTTATAGGAACTGCGAGTTTTTGTATAGCCGCTGTTTTATTTTGCGCTTACGCTTTAACAATCTAAGCCTTCTGCACCATTTTGCAAAGCAATATTACTTTTATGGAATAACGGAAAAATCGAAGGCGTCAGCCATCATTTCCAGTGCTTCATCGCTGATATCAAAGGTATCGGATAAAATATCGCCAAGCACATTGACCACAATGAAGGACTTCTCACGCTCTACGATGATCAATGCCTTTGTGCTGCTGTTTGCCAGAAGTACTTTGACACCGCTTTGTGTCGTGTAGTTCCACTGGCGGTACTGGCTGATATCTGTGACGTTGAGCGTGAGGGAGCTAAAGGAGCCTTTCATGGAGCGCACAAACTGAAAGTCAGTAGTGCACTGTGATGTATCGGAGATTGTGGCAGTTCCTTCCATATGGAAAGTGCCGTCGGAGTACAGATATCCCCACTCAAATGACAGCTGTGCATGTTCTGATACGTCGCCGAGAACATTTCCGACTCCGGTTAAACGGCATAGCGTGTCAATGTCGTCTGCAATCTGGAATCCGGTTAGTTTGGAGAGGTGGTATTTTTCGCAGATTTCTTCAATTTTGTCAGCCATTTCCTGCGTGTAGCACAGATAGGCATCATAGGATTCCTCCAGCCCGGTTGGTTTATTTCCGATGGACGCGATGATGGAACCGTCCTGATCATAGTTTTGGAGAAATTCTTCCCACTCCGCACATGCCTTGTACTCGGGGCTGTTCCATACGCCGCCGAGTGCAATGATATCAACCTCTGTTGTCTGTTGCGGGGGATTATTGTATCCAGTTTCTGCTTCCTGCTGCGGCAGGATTATAATCTGTATTTCCTCTTTTCCTAAACCAAGGTCACGCAGACTGAAAAAATAACTGGTGCAGGATACCGTTGTCACGATGATAACGACTGCCAGAACAGGTGCAAAACGAAAGAGCCGCTTGGTCTCTTTTTCGATAAACTTACTGTGTTTTTTTCCGGATTGTATATTTTGCAGCATTCTTTTTTTGGTTTCTTCATCTGGTTCTATCGTATCGTAAGAATTATGGATTTCTTCTTTTAACATGAGTGTCATCACCACCTATTCCCTGTGTTTTCATCAACATTTTTCTCGCTCTCGACAGCTGGTTTCGCACCGTTGATTCCGGGCGATGCAGCATATTGGCGATTTCTGCAGTGTGATAACCCTCATAATAATGCAGATAAACGACATCTTTATATTTTGCCGGGAGTGCTAAAATTGCATCAAGCATACTGCTGTATGATTCGTGCACAGTATATTCGGAGGCAGGCTGTGAATTGAGGTGTTCCAGCCTGCGTTTCCAACGCCGCAGTTCATCTTTGCAGGTATTGGCTGCAGTCACGATCAGCCATGCTTTTTCGTGATTTTCGGATTGAAACTGCTGGCCGTGTGTCATTAATTTCAGGAATGTTTCCTGAACCATATCTTCTGTATCAGCCGCATTTTTCATATAGGAAAAGCAGATGCGGTAGACAGTGTCGACGTGACGATAATAGATTTCTGTGATTTCTTCATCCGCGCGCAATGAAGACGCCATTGTCACTCACCACCTTTCAATATAGATACGATACAGGACGGGGAAATGTCGCCTCTTGAATCAAAAAATTTGAGTCACTCAATTTTTTTTCATTGCAAAAACAAGAGGGTAGTTCCTCAAGTACTTCATGACTTTTGGAACCCCCTTTTAATTTAGAACGATGGGTTTATAGTTTCAGAAATCTTCATATTTGTATTGGACAGAAGCTCCTGCGAAATTTTCAGTCGGTAATTCAGCAGATATTCCATACAGGTATATGAAAATTGTGCCTTGAATTTTAAAAACCCATAATCAATTTCAGCAATGTACTACATATATTTCAGGGGAAACGAAGGCTATCCGAAGGCAGAGTGATTCACAAAAGAGAATACAGAAAGGTCATAGACCTTCTGTATTCTCTTTCATGAGTTGTACATAATGTACAGCATTTTCCTGATTAGATTTGATCTCCTCTGCGGTGACGGCGCGAACTACTTTTGCGGGATTTCCGAAGGCGAGGGAATTTTCAGGAATCCGCATTTTTCCAGTGACAAGTGAGCCTGCACCGATAATGCAGTTTTCACCAATGACTGCGCCGCTTAAAAGAATGCTGCCCATGCCAATGACAGTGTTGTCGCCGATAGTACACCCGTGAACGATGGCATTGTGACCAATCGTGACGCCTTTTCCTATACGGACGTGAAAATCGGAGTCGGTGTGTATGGTGGTGTTGTCCTGTACATTGGTGTTGTCCCCGATTGTGATCGAATTGGTATCACCGCGGACGACAGCATTGTACCAGATGCCCACATTTTCACCCATATGGACCTTGCCCGCGACATGAGCCCCTGGGGCGATAAATATCTTTTCATTCATAATGAATTTCTCCTGTCATCTCAGTCTGTTAAAGTCTTCGTCGGTGATCACATTCCCCTCCGCTGTATAGATGGCGGGATATCTTTCCTTTAGAAATGTTATCAGCGCAGCACCAGATTCCTTGGAACATTCGGCTATGGCACGGCTTCCATTTCTGCTCATAAGCATGACTGTAAGGTAATCATACTTTTTATGTATATCGCCTACAGATAAGGTCTGCTTGACTATGCAGGCGGCAGAAAGATCAGAGAGCTTCAAAATCGAATGATGTGCGTCTGCCAGATAGATGTAGTCTTTTGTCAAGATGCCGTCCGACTGTCCGTTTGCCAGGGCCTCCGCTGTGCCAAGAAGCTTAACCACGCGGCATTCCATGTCCATAGTCTGACGCTCAAACTCGTCCATATCGCTTACAGTATATCCGTTGTTTTTGGCACATGTTATTTTCCATTTATTCGCCCCTCGTGTATGGCGAATGATTGTTATGATAATGCAAGCCAGGGCAATAATGGTAAAAAATGCAAAAACACCCATTATAACATAACCGGTACTTATAAGGTCCTCCTGTCCTGTCAGACGATATTCTTCTATCCTTCCGCGCGCCCAGTAGATTCCGTATGCGCCACCCAAGAAAACAATTCCAAAAAAGATATAAATTCCAAAAGAAATCTTGGCTGTTTTCTTCCTGATGGAATTGAACACCCCTTTAGCATAATGTTTTTTCCTGTAGTCTCCACTCATGACAGGTAAATACTTTTCCATACAAAAACCCCTTTCTTAAAAACTTAAATTTATCGTATTAATTATACTTCTTTGGTGACTCATCAATAAATGTCGGTTTTTATTATATCTAAAATAGCGTTCATTTTTTTGAATTCTAATGTATTACTATTGATCGCATTTGGGTATAGATTGAACGGAACTATTTTTTATATTTTACCATAATTCAAATAATACATCAACAAAAGTGTTAATTATAACAATATTTTCGCGGTGTTGCTTGTGATATTTAAGATAGGTTGCTATAATAAAATAATCAGGAAAGAATTAAGAACATTTGAATTTATTTAAGGATAAATAAAATAAAAATATGCAGGGAAACGAAGTATGATGTATACAGAACAGGATTTGGTAAGGATTGCCAAGAGGGAGAATAACAATAAAAGAAAATATCTGGTGGTGAATAGGTTTCAGGGAAAACATATTCCAGTAAAGCCTCACGAGGCGCTTGCAATGTTTCGTGCTTTGGCAGATACATTAAAAGGTAAATATGATAAAGAAACGTTGCTGGTGATCGGCTTTGCGGAGACGGCGACGGCAATCGGTGCGGCGGTGGCGGCGGAGCTTGGCGCAGATTATATGCAGACGACGAGGGAAGCTGTACCAGCTGTCGAATATCTGTATTTTTCGGAGGAACACAGCCACGCCACCGAGCAGAAACTTGTCAAAGACGATATCGACCGTGTGATCGATACGATCGACAGAATTGTTTTCGTTGAGGATGAGGTCACAACAGGGAAAACAATTTTGAACATTATTAATATTCTTAGAAAGCAATATTCGGAAAAGATAAAGTTTTCTGTCGCTTCTATATTAAACGGAATGAATGAAACAGCATTGGCAACCTATCAAGAGCAGGGTATCGAGCTCTTATGGCTTGTGAAAACAAATCATACCGCTTACACGGAAATTGCAGAATCTTATAAGGGAGATGGCAGTTATATCATATGTAAAAATGACACAACTGTCATGACTCAGACTAAGAATAAGATTTTACAAAAAGATGTATCAGATAAAAAGGCAGTGGAGTCGGAGGAAGTAAACAGCCCCATGATATGCTGCATAAATCAGATAAAAATGAATAGACATATGGATACCCGCCGAATCGTCAACTCCATAGAATATGCAAAGTATTGCGAATTACTGTATCAGGAAATTGTTAATCAGATCGATTTAGGCGGTACACAAAATATGCTTGTGCTCGGAACAGAAGAGTATATGTATCCGGCTCTTTTTGTCGCGGGGAAGTTCGAGGAAAAGCGAAAAGATGTCCGATTCCACGCAACAACGAGAAGTCCCATCGCGGTGAGCACGGAGGAGGATTATCCGTTTCACACAAGATACGAACTCAAAAGCCTGTATGACAGCAAGCGGACAACTTACGTCTATGACTTGCAAACATATGACACAGTTGTCATTCTTACTGATGCAAAGGGGGATATTGCAGAAGGGATTTGTTCGTTAGTTAATGCGTTAAAGTTGTGTGGAAATAGGCATATTGTTTTTGTAAACTAAACCATTCCGTGTGTTTGGCTAAGGAACTGTTAATAAATTACTCATGACAATGACTTGTCTAAATGCCCATCTG
>CAMWLV010000214.1 GCA_947175175.1 uncultured Lachnospiraceae bacterium | reverse complement strand
CCCCCCCCCCCCCCCCCCCCCCCCCCCCACCCCCCCCCCCCCCCCCCCCCCCCCGCCCCCCCCCCAACAACTGCGCCAGGATGCTGCTATGGACAATAATATTGAATGTACGGAGGAAACAGCATGATCATCGAAGGAAACCAGAAAGAAAAAGATGCAATGAAGGCATTTCACGAAGGCAATCGGCAAATGGGACTGGAATTACAGGAAGAATTTGCAGCTGCATTCAGGGAGGAATATAAAAATAGAGACCATTGCCCATGCAAGAAAGCATGCAGATACCACGGCAATTGCAAGGAATGTGTCGCCATTCACAGAGCGCATCAGGAGCATGTTCCGAATTGCATGCGCCCGATCCTCAATGCCAAGCTTAAACTGCTGTCGGAACTGACAGAACATACGATAGCAAATGAAATAGAAGCGCCACAGGAGATTTTAATCAAGTAGGTGTTTGTCATGAGAAAGGAATTGATTTTATGAAAGAATTAGTCAATGATCCTATATACAAAAAATTAGAGACAGATTATGACGAACTGCTATTAGATTACATATTGCTCGAAGCGGATGGGGGATATATGGGGGAGGAATCCCACAAGGAGGCTGTTATTGAGGCGATTACCTGTCTCGGTACAAGAGAGCGGGTTGGAAACTGCTATGATCGCAGAGTGTTTACGATCGAACCAGATAAAATGAGATGGGAAAGAATAGATGTAAATGATTTCTTTTTTGAAGGAAACAATGGTTATTGGTTATCACCAGAAGAAATCCCATTCATAGAATTTGCAGATAAAATGAATTATTGGTATGCTTTCTCCAATCCGCCGTATACAACACCCTATACAGTGGAGGACTTCAGAAAGATCAATCACATGCTGTTTCCTGTTTCGCAAAAAGACTTGGAAATCTATAGTTGGAATGATGATTTTTCGGACTATTTTGACGATGGAAAAGACTGGTGGGGAACTGCTTTGTGGAGTGTTTATGACAAAGCCATGCATCGGTTTGTTATAATCGGCGCGTCGTTAACGGATTGACAGGTGGCAGATGCGAAGAATTAGGGTATTTTATTTGGCGGATACAAGGTGTTATCTCAATGAAGTAGTAAATGATCTTGTCGGTGTGATGCCTTCTTATGCTGGGAAAGTTGGATATATTTGTGAATATGATCACTGACAGCTATATGAAAGGAAATGAGGAAAAGCAAATAGAAGATATAAGGAGATGATCTCAATGAGTATCAGGAATATCAAAGAAGAACCATTTACATGTGAAAGAGGAGGATTGACAATTCGCGGAATGCTGTATTTTCCGGTAGATTTTACGGTGGACAAGAGATATCCTGTCGCGATCCTGAGCCATGGCTTTATGGGGAACTATACTGATATGACGGGATTCTGCCAGGATTTTGCCAGAATCGGTTATTTGGCATTTTGTTTCAGTTTTTGCGGCGGAGGACGTTTTGGGGAACCAGAAGCATCGAAAAGTGACGGGAAATCGGCAGATATGACGATTACAACAGAAATAGAGGATTTGATCACCGTGATGAATCATGCCAAAAGTCTGCCTTTTGCAGATTGCAATCAGCTCATATTGGTAGGACACAGTCAGGGAGGTTTTGTGTCAGGTCTGACTGCTGCCAGGTGCGGTGAGGCAGTGAAAAGGCTGATCATGCTCTCACCGGCGCTGTGCATTCCCGACCATGCCAGAAGAGGGTGTCTGGGAGGATCAAGCTATGATCCTGCAAAAGTACCTGAGATCATTGACTGTGGAAATACTGCGCTTGGCAGGGCATTTCATGAGGAAGTGGCTGGCATGGATCCGTTTTTGGAGCTCTCTGCATATCAGGGAAAGGTTCTGCTCATACATGGCACGGCGGATCCGGTTGTTCATTATTCCTATGCTGTTCGGGCAAAAGCAGGTTATCAGAAGGGACAGTGCCGTCTGCATCTCATAAGGGATCTGGGGCATGGGTACGAAGAGGATTCGCGTGAGAACGTGTTTGGTTTAATACGGCAGTTTTTGGCGGACAGGGAAGAAATTCTGACGATCCAGGTGTTTATCACGCACTGTGAGGAGCGCGGTGCAGGGGAGAATTGGAAAAATGATGTCTATTTCACTGGCTATTGCGACACAAAGTATTTTAAAGGAGCGATATCTCCTGAGGGTTGTGACGCACAGGAGTATTGTGCAGAAACCGGGGTAAAGATGCGGGCGGAATATACCCTGACAGGGATTGATGACTGTGGGGAGCGATGTTCTGTTCATATCGTGAATCAGAGAGCTGGTGCGGAGTGGAAACCTGTTGTACAGACGGACAGTCCATCACTTGCATGGATGAATCACGCTGATCTGACGGCAGTTCTTGAAGGAGGCGATGGGGGACTGAAAGTCAGGATATTTGCAGATGATAGATGTGAAAATGTTTCAAAGTAAAATGTTTAAGAGGATTTTGGGAATTGAGCATATGAGTGAAAAAGGAGACCGATATAAATGAATCGAAAAAGTAAACTGATGTATTTGACAGGTATTTTTCTGGCAATGATCCTTTTCGTGGCAGGCTGTGGAAAAACCTCTGCGGGTGATATGGATCAGGTAGATAACGTGGAGTCAGCTGCACCAGAGTCAGAAATAAATACAGGAGGTTATGAGGAAAGTATGCCAGTCGCTGAAACGGGATTCCCGGGTCAGATGCCTTCGTTTACTGCAAAAGATCTGAATGGAGATACAATTACAGAAGATATTTTTCGTGAGAAAGATTTGACTGTTGTGAATATATGGGGAACTTTCTGTCCGCCATGCATAGCAGAGATGCCTGAGCTGGGAGAGTGGGCAGACTCTATGCCGGACAATGTTCAGATGCTTGGGCTGATTATAGATATTTCTGGTGATGAGGATACCAAACATCACGATCTGGCAGTGACGATCGCGGAGAAGGCTGGTGCTAAATACACAAATGTTATCGCAAATTCTGATTTCAATGATGTCCTGAAATGGGTTGTGGGTGTGCCTACGACATTATTTATCGATAAGGAAGGGGCGATCATAGGATCGCCGATTGTCGGGGCTGATGTGGAAGGCTATAAAACATTTGTGGAGGAGTATCTGAATGAGCAATAGGACGAAATGTTTTGCCAGAATGGTTATTGCAGTGATTGCCTGCGTGTTTATTGTGTATGGAACAGCAAGGGGAGAATTGGAAATCGTGCTGAACAAAGCGGTCAACATCTGCCTTGAATGCATCGGATTGGGGTGAATAGTGTGAAATCAGAGATTTCACACGGCAAATTTGTGCAGAGGCACAAATTCGCAGCTATATGGAAATAAGCGGAATCACGGAGGTTGGTATGAAGAGAAAAATCGTCCAGATCATCGCGTTTGGGTACTCCAATGCGCACCTGCTCAATTTTAAGGGCGGAAAGATATATCAGGGAAAATGGAAGCGTTTCTGCAATCCGGGACTGAATTGTTATTCGTGTCCGGCAGCAGGATTTGCCTGTCCGCTTGGGGCATTGCAGGCGGTGAACGGTTCCATGGAGTTTCAGTTCAGCTTTTATGTGGTCGGCGTGCTGCTGGCATTCGGCGTGCTTCTCGGGAGAGCAGTCTGCGGCTGGCTGTGCCCGTTTGGGTTGATACAGGAATTAATACACAGGATTCCATCTCCGAAATTGAAGTTGAAAAAGATATTTTTGTACCTCAAATATCTGGTTCTTGTCGTATTTGTCTTTATGCTTCCGATCACAGCAACCAACTATATGGGCATGGGGAAGCCCGCTTTCTGCCAGTATATCTGTCCAGCGGGGACTTTGCAGGGCGGAATTCCGCTGCTTGGCACCCATGAGGAACTTCGACAGACAATAGGCGCTCTCTTTTCCCTGAAAATGACGATCCTGCTCCTGACGATTGTGGGTTGTGTTTTGATATACCGCTTTTTCTGCCGCACGCTCTGTCCGCTTGGGGCGATCTATGGAATCATGAATAAAATCAGTCTTTGTCATCTGGAAGTTGACGGGTATCAGTGCATAAACTGTGGAAAATGTAAAAATGTCTGCAAGATGGAAGTAGCCCCTGTTCGGGAACCGGATTCTGCCGAGTGTATCCGGTGTGGGGCATGTGCGCAGATCTGTCCGCAAAATGCGATTCATGTAGGAAAACCATTTCGTCAGACGAAATGGTTGACAAAAAAAGACAAGCAATGTCGGGACGCGAAAGAGGCTGAATAGTATACTGTAATCACAGCGAAGGAGGCTGATGAATATGGAATGGACAGAGGCGATCAGGGACGCGGTCAGTTTTATGGAAAAGCACATAACAGAGGAGATTACGATGTATGACGTGGCAGCGCATGTCAATGTGTCTCCGTTTTATTTTCATAAAGGGTTCAGTATCTTGTGCGGGTATTCCATAACGGAGTATATCAGAAACCGCAGACTGGCGCTTGCCGGAGAAGAACTGCTTACCAGTGACATCACCGTTATGGAGCTTGCGATGAAGTATGGATATGATTCTCCTGACAGTTTTACCAAGGCTTTCACCCGTTTTCATGGACATTCACCTTCCATTGTGCGCAAGAATAAGACAATGCTCAAAGCTTTCGCACCGCTGAAATTAACAATATCATTGAAAGGTGGTTACATGATGGATTACAGGATTACAAAAAAGGAAGCTTTTACGGTTTTGGCGGCATCGAAGGAGTTTCGCTATGAGAATGCAAAGCGGGATATCCCTTTGTACTGGCAGGAGCATTACACATCAGGAAAGGGAAAGTATGTCTGTGGAATGTTTGGCATCAACATCGATCCACAGATGGGAAATGAGCGGTTTGAGTATCTGATCGCAGATATTTACAATCCGTCCGTGGACATTCCGGAAGGATATGTGGTAAAGACAATTCCAGCGTTCACATGGGCAGTTTTCCCGTGCAAGGGAGTGCTTTCGCAGACGATGCAGGAAAAAAATACAAAGATATTCTCAGAATGGCTTCCAGCGCTGCAGGATAGTGAGATTGCAGCAGGATATTGTGTTGAGATGTACGATGCGCCGGACAAATATCCCAATGGAACAGAAGACGAGAATTATTATGCGGAGATGTGGATTCCAATTAAAAAGAAGGCTTAGGAAAGATGAAGATAGAAAGATGTGAAAAAGAATCCTTTGTTGTAATTGGGAAAGAGGGTTCAACATTGGACGGGGAAGGTTTTATTCAAATGTTATGGGACGATGCAAATTCCCATTTTGAACAAGTACAGCATCTGGCAAAGAAAGATGAAAACGGAAATATCGTTGGAATATGGGGAGCAATGTCTGATTACTCCCGTTCCTTTCAGCCTTGGGAGGATTTTAACAAGGGGCTTTATCTTGCGGGAGTAGAATGTGGGGATGACTCAGAAGCTCCCGAAGGCTGGACAAAGTGGACGATTCCCGGGTATGAATATATTTACGTAGAATGCGAAGGTGATGATACTTTTTCAAAGGTGATCAAGTATCTGGAAGACAATGTTATTCCACTGGTGGGCGCAGTCCACGATTTTACTTGTCCACAGACAGGGAAAAATTATATGTTTTTTCCGATAAAAGAGATTCTATAGTTTCCTTTTAGGTATCAGCATAATTATTCTCTATTGAATAATTATGCTGATACTATTATACTATTACTCAA
>CAMWLV010000213.1 GCA_947175175.1 uncultured Lachnospiraceae bacterium | reverse complement strand
ACAATTAAAAGTAGTAGGAAGGAGATTTTTATGCTGGATTATTTACAGCTGTGTATCTATATAGATAAAAATAAAGATATGATTTTTGCTGCGTATAAAGAAAATAAGGCAGGACTTGTCGTGATGTCAGAGCCTTACGAGTACGTGGACTGTACAGAGTGGGAAAATGTATCTGAACATATCATCAAAATGATAAATGAAATTGCAAAGCAGCCCATAACAGAAGATACAGGTTCAAATATTATGAAAATAATATGTAAAGGTAAAGGTTTTAAACAATTTACGAAAAAACATATATGTATCGATGCAGCGTATAAAATAAGCGAAAAAAAGTTTATCATATCAAATGCACCAAGACAAAGGGATGGTTCGTATGGAATATACAAGGGAACCCTCAGTGAAAAGTACAGCACGAAATATAGCAGCCCGTGTGATACTGTATTGATACAGGAAAATTTTCTGAAAGCCTATGCGGATGCAGTGCAATACTTAAAGGAAACAGGGGGCGAATTGTAATGGCATTAATCGAAAAAAGTTTTGGATATAAAAGCATGTGGTTTGCGATGAAGAACACAGATATAGATGAGATATTGTTAAGCTGTCCAAATCTTGCGAACGCAAAAATGACAACGTGGGAAAATGGTTTGCAGGCGGCCAGCGAATCATCAGATAAGGCGTTTTTGTCAGGAGTATATGATGGCTGGTCCTTTTTAACGGGGACAGGGATTTGTGAGCCGACACATGTGGAAGATTTTATGAAGCTAATGTCAGAATTGGGTAAGTGTTCTAATGAAATCTGTTTTTTTGCAACACATAGAGTTGTAGAACTTCAATGTTTTGCCCAAGCTGTTCAGGGAAAAATAGTGAGATATTATTGTTACTCAGGTGAGTCAGGACACATTTATGTGAATATGGGCGAAAGAACTGAAGCTGAAAAGAGACTTTCATTAAATTTTCCTGCTGATGACGAAGCGCTTTTTGGTGGAGACTTAGATCCGATAGATGAAACAGATATTTTGGCGCTTGCAGAGCAGATGTCTATAGATCCAGACATGTTAATTGGCATGGAAGAAGGAAAATGTATCATTGCAGATATATCAAGAGAAATGTGATTGTTGTGTTATGTGTGCCAAAAACAACAGGCACACAGACAGGAGCTAGGATGAGCTATACAGATGAGAAAATGATAAAGGCAATGAATGCCCACAAGGAGGGAATCCAGGGCAGCATTGAGGAAGGAATCTCCATCAGGGAGGAACTTTATACGTTTGAGAAAACGCAGCTGTTTGACGGCAGGATGCAGATCATGCTTCCCCAGTCCTTTAAGGACATGCCAATTGAGCAGGCGAAATTAAAGTATCCAATGGAACAGCGTCCGCAGGTGATCAGGACCAATGAGAGGACAGACATTAATTTTACGTTCAGCCTTCTGGATCAGCCGCTGGAGAACAGCCAGGTGAAGCAGCTGCGGGATTCGCTCAAAAAGGCGCTCCGCAGGGCAAGACCGGACATGAGGTTCATGGAGGACGGGCTGCGGGAAACGGAAGGGCACACGACGGGATGGTTTGAGTTCATAAGCAACGGTATTGACGGGAAACTGTACAACATCATGTATTTCGTCCCGGTGAGCGGCAGACTGATGCAGGGGATATTCAACTGTCCCGTAAAGGATGCACAGAATTGGAAAACTGCCATTCTGCAGGTGATGGATACCATTAAGGAGGGCGGACAATGAAAGAACGCTGTACAGGATTGTCTATTGCAGAATTTGTTTCCATACAGGAGATACAGATCCATAAAAAAGTAAATGAGCATGGAAGGGCAGAGATCAGGGGAATCATCAATGCAGGAAGCGAGGAAGAACTTTTCAGGAAGGCGGAAGCTGGCAGTGCCTCCCTGTTTATAGCAGATGAGACCGGGGAACAGCGGAATATATTTTCTGGGATCATAGACAGCATGGAAGTGGAAAACCTTGGGGAAGTAAAGAGCGCCCGGATTGTGCTGACAGGCGCGACAAAGCTTATGGACTGCATGACATGCACACGTACTTTCCAGAATGGGGCGATGCCCTATGAAGATCTGTTAGGCATCATTAATTCAGGAAACGGACAGGTGATGTTCCTGCAGAACTGCGGACAGGGAAAGACAACGAAAAAACTCATTGTGCAGTACAGGGAGACAGACTGGGAATTTGTCAGAAGGCTTGCCGCGCATTTCAGCCAGCCGCTCATACCGGACTACGGGGCAGAGGGGATACGGTACTCGTTCGGGCTTTGCGAAGCCTCCCCTGAAAAAAGCATGGAAGTCACTGGGTATTCCGTAGGAAATGCAAGGGAGGAATACCTGAACAGGAGCCGCAACGGGGTATCAGGAATCCTGCCGGATGACTTTACCTTCTATATTGTCAAAAGCCGTGACTGTCTGGAACTGGGCGACAGGGTTTCGTTTATGGGGCAGGTACTATATGTATATGAAGCGGAGAGCAGTCTGGACGGGGAGGAACTGATACATACTTATACCCTGCGCAGGGCAGGCGGGTTCAAAACAGTATACAGCTGCAATCACAAAATAACCGGTGCGTCCCTTGATGCGGCTGTGACAGCAGCAAAAAATGACACAGTAAAAGTATCTGTAAGCGTGGACCAGGGGCGGAAAGGAACAGGGGCAAAGTGGTTTCCATATTCGACAGTGTACTCTTCTCCCGATGGCACGGGCTGGTACTGTATGCCGGAGGAAGGCGACAGGGTAAGGCTGTATTTTCCCAGCGAACGCGAGGAAGAGGCATATGTGATCAGTGCCATAAACTATGGGAACACAGGCGGTTCAGTCCAGGAGAATGCACCAAGGAGCGATCCCGGCAGGAAGTCGATTTCCAACAAACAGGGGAAGCAGATCGAGCTTACGCCGACAACGATCACCATGACAAACAATAACGGGATGTCCGTATGTCTCGATGATGAGAAGGGCATAGAGATCAAATGCGATAAGAACGTGGAGATCAAAGCAGAAGGAAACCTGACCGTGAAAAGCGACACCGGTCTTGACATACAGGCGACGGATTACATAGAGCTGGTACAGGGGGACAGTAAACTCACCCTTCGGGACGAACTCAGGATAGAGGGCACAAAATTCAATGTACAATAGGGAACAACTGAATGAATTTGCAAAGGAATTCATGGCACCGAGGCTGGAAAGGAACATAAAAAAGCTGCAGCAGTCGATCGCCCGCGATGGCGCAGGGATAAAAAGAGACCTGCTGTCATGCATGGACAATCTTTTTAAAAAGTGTATCTGCCAGCAGGAAGCAGACAAGCAGCCCATAAGATATGTCCATTTCTTTTATCTGAGGCTGTCAGTGCTCATACAGCAGTACGACATACAGGTCAATGCCTTTTCGGAGCAGTCCTATATGGATGATGTGGAGACCATGGTGCTCTGGAATCCCGATTTCATCATGAGATATTATGAAGAGGATATGGAAATGATCGGTCAGGAAGCGGGGAAACAGCTCATACGCTTCGGATACCCGCAGCTCATGGAACTGCGGGAGAGGAGCTTTGCCATCTATGCCATGCTCACAGGGCAGTACCTCATGAGTGTGTCAGGAGACATAGCAGGTCTTGAATCCTTCCATGAGATGAAGAAGACAGACGACATACAGATTATATTTGGCGGGTACATGGATAAAGGAATACAGATCTGGCCCCTGCCGGCGCAGGAGGGGGCAAAGCAATCTTTATGGTAAAAGGACCTGAAAAACGAAATATAGCAGTCTGTCTCCCCTGCTATAAAGGGGAATAGGGATAAACGTATAGGTTGTGACCATAGAAACGATTGGTGTACTGAATCTGTTAAGGGATATTGAAAGACAAGGTGAAAAGAAAGTATGGCAGAGATACATAATGGAAGATACGCTTTAGCAGATTCAGACAGCGGGCTGACCTTGGTTAGCATGGGAGGCGGGGAGATTAACCTGTTTGGAAGCTGTACGAAAATCAGAACAACACATAGGGAAAGTTACCCAAAGATTGATGATGAACCAACGATGTTAAAAGTAGAGAATGGTATAAAGGAAAAGCTTCTTACAGGGTCAGCAGCATCGGCAGCCCTTGCAGGTGTAGCGGTGGCAGTGACAGGAGCAGCATTGGCGCCGTTAGCCTGTGCATTGGGAGGCATAGCCATAGGTACAGGCGCGGCTGCTGTAGGAATGGCAGTAAGTGATTCACAAACAGGTTATAACGGGAGATGGGAAGAATATCTGGAAAACCTGATGACAGGCGGCGGTGCCGGATATATGGCAGGTGCTTCGGTATACGGACTTATAGCGGCACTGCCTGCTGTGTCAACTATAGCAGGGACACAGGCGGGTATGATGCATGGAACTTCCAACTTTACATCAGCTGTAGTGCCTGATATAACGGTGGCAGCAGGATATGGGTCAGCAATTTCCAGCAGGGTATGTGCAGTTATCCTGGATAAGCTATTCAATAATAATGTGGATGCATATGAAACAACTGGCATGGTTCTGGATATGTCTGCCAAGGCGTATACTAATTTTGGTGAAAGTAATCCGACCTTGAAGAATAAAAAGAACAGTTCAGATGAAGAAGGAATACTTTTTGAACGCCTTAGTGATCATTATAAAGATGAAAATGGGGACAGTGAAGAAGAAAAGGAATATAGAGTAATTGAAACAGGGAGACGTTTTCTTCAACGAGAAAGGAAAGATAAAATATTTGATACAAAACTTGTTAATAATGATGAAGAGAGTTCGGATGGTGAGGGTCATGGTAGTGGTAAGTTTGGCAGTGCCGGCGGAATAGGCGATAAATTTAATGCGAGGAGTACAGACGGGTGGTATTCAAATATTGCAGCAGGTACGGCAGCCGGCAGCGCTACGGACGAAATCTTTGTGTTATCTACTAAGGATACAGATAAAATAAAATTTCCAGATATATTCGTCTATGATGGGCTGCCGTGGGAGCCTGATAACAATACATACTTCTTTGATCTCAGAAAGGCTCGCGAAGATGTATGGACATTGTATGAGAGTGCAGGCGTATCCCGATCTTTGGTTTCATCAATGATAATGTCAAGTAAGGTTGATACCAAGGATTCTGGAGAAGTTAATTATAATGGGCAGTATGCAGCATTAATTGATGATATTCCAGCATTAGGAGTGGGTGTATGGCCTGCAATGTGGAAAAACTATTATTCTGAGTATGCTATGAAGACGGTGAGTATGGATGATTTTTATGCAAACTGGACATATAAAATAGCAATTGTTGTGGTTGATAAGGGAGAGGATGTCGGCGATCAGTCTAAATGGAAATATGTACCAGCAACACGGATATCTTCAAAGGCGCATACTTTTTATGGCGGTGTACTGCAGACGAATGTGACACTAAAAGAGAACGGCGACATACAAGCAACAGGGTCGAACTCTGGGTTTTCAAATAATAACAGTAATTGGAATGTTAGCAGTTATGGCAGTGATGAAGCGTCTATTATTCAAATGCTGAAAGACATTAAGGCAGTACATGACAAGCTGGGGGACTACTGGGTGCATTACGTGGAAACGTATAATATAAATAGAGATAATATGAAAAACATAAACAACAATTATGATTTTGCTGGTTATGTAATTTACGGCGACACGTTTAAAAATATGAGTTAGGGGAATTTTATGAATAATAGAAGATTATTAATACTGGTGACAATAGTTATTTTGGGTTTA
>CAMWLV010000212.1 GCA_947175175.1 uncultured Lachnospiraceae bacterium | reverse complement strand
AATATATTGGGCATTTTTGTTCTCTGCGGTCATCTGCCAAAAAGGATATTTGATAATTCCGGGGGTATTATAGCCAACGCCTAATTCAAAAAACAGGATTCTGCCTTTCTTATGTGTATTAAGAAACTTCTCATAATAGCCGGCATGAATGTCCCATCCTTCATCCTGCACAAAAGAAGCATCTGCCCGAAGGTTCATGCTCATAGGTTTGTGGCATCTCGGACAATAAGGAACTAACTCAGAGGGAATCATCATTTTGGGCATTACACCTTCCGGTAATATCAATATACCGTTTTCGCTGAATACATAGCCCTGGGCTTCCACCATTTTGCGGATGGTATCTTCGCTTTCGTATGTCATATGATGACACGGATCACTGCACTGGAATAAACCATAATCACCCTGGGTATAGAATAACCTGCGCTTATCAAATCCAGCTCTCTGGAAACAATGGTCTACATTTGTTGTCAGCACAAAATAATCCTTGTCCTTTACCAACTCAAACAGGTTCTCATAGACGGGTTTCGGCTCATCCATGTAACGGTTAATGTAAATGTATCGGCTCCAATATGCCCAATGTTCTTCCAGACTATCAAAATGATAAAAGCCACCTTCATACATATTTTGAAAATGGTATTTTTCAATAAAGTCCTTAAAGTACTGCTGAAACCTCTCACCGCTGTAGGTAAATCCAGCAGACGTAGAAAGTCCTGCTCCTGCTCCGATCATGACCGCATCTGTATTTTCAATCTTTTCTCTTAGCAGTTTAATTTTCTCTGATATGGTCATATCATCCTCTCCTTTTTATTGCTCCCACGGGGCATTTTTCATAACAGTTTCCGCAATGCAGACAATGTTCCTGCACGATCTCGAATGGCTTGCCGGACATAATACATCTTTGCGGACAATTCTTCATACACTTACCACAGCTGATACAGTCTTGTGAGATATAATAGCCTTTTTCTGTTACCGCCGCATTTCCTATAACATAACTCTCACGGAAAATTGGATTGACACCGAGATTGAAATATTCAATTTCTGCATTTTTGATACAGAACACAATGCCTATTTCCCTTGTGTTATCTGGATAAACATTTGATAAATACGGCTGTTCTTCAAAGATTATATCAATCCATTTTCTTTGCTCATGATCAGATACTTTTTCCACCTTTGCGGAAAGCCTGATCATTTCCTTATACTTTGTATATCCCAATACCTGAACATTACCATCTGACAACAATTCTTCGCAAAAGGCTTTACCCCTCGCTGTAAAAAAATACATGGATTGCTGTTCATAATGAATTGCACTGATATTCCTTATCTGCGGTTTTCCGTATTGATCTACTGTTGCGAAGTTCAGCACTCCGACATATTGCAGCTTTTTTAAACAGGTTTGCGCATCCATAACTTTACACCTCCGGATTTAATCTATAATCATAAATCGATTGTCTTTTCTTGGTTTCATTGGGGGATAATCACCGTCACAATATCCCAGTATTACAAAGCAGCGGGCCACGTCTGTATCAGATATACCCCACTCTTTTAACAGTGCCCTTCCTGCTTCATTGTCAAAGGTTTCTTCCCCTCTTGCAACAATGCACGATGCAATGCCTAAATCTGCAGCCGCAAGCACCATATTTTCAGCACAGCAGAACGCATCGGGAATACTGTATAAAAAGTTCTTTGTACCAAAAATAACGCATACCGCAGGTGCTCCATAAAAACCGTTTTTTATTGTCGGATCATCAATGTTACTTGGCTGTTCCGAAGAAACATGCCCTCCTGCAAGTTTGCTGCGGTCAAAACGTGCAAGATTAAGCCTGCCGATTTTCTCGGCTAATTCTTTGTTATGGACAGCGACAATCTTTGCCCGCTGCCCGCCTCCTGCGTTTGGAGCATATAATCCTGCCTCAATGATTTTTTCTAAATCTTCCCTGTCAATCTGCTTATCCTGATATTTACGGATAGACCTGCGTTTTTTCATTACATCCAAAATATCCATATGAATCCCCCATTCTTGTCTAAAACGCCTTGAGAAGAACGCCTGTCTTTGGCGTTCTTCCGTGTGAATAGATTCCGCTTTACGAAATCTATTCACACTTTCCAGCATTGCGGATCAGGCGCATACATATTTCCGGTATAGCCATAAGCCACAGCCGGACATCCCCTGCAGAACCCACGAAGTTCACATTTGTTACATTTTTCAAATTTATCAAAATCCCGATACTCTTCCATATCTGCACTCATAAAAAGGTCATACATGGAGGTATCGAATACATTTCCTATTTTACTTTCCATTCGTCGACAGGCATATACATCACCCGTCGGAAGAATTGTCATGTGGCTGATCGCACAATGACAGCCGTCATATATCATTTTCTTATCTGCGTTTTCTGGTATTTTAAAAATCCCTTTTTCATACAGAAACAAAGTCCATAAATGGTCCTTTAACTGGAATGTGGTGTGTCTGCCTCTATATTGTTCATATTTCGCCCAGCATTTCTCCAGAAATGCCCTATATTCCAGTGGCGGTATATGGTACGATTTTATTTCATGCCCACTTGTAGGGCAGTATCTTCCAAATGCAAATACATCTACATTTTTATCCACTACCAAATCAATCATATCAGGAAACTCATCTTTATTGGCACAGGATACAGTGGACATGACTGCACAGTACATGCCTGCTTTTTTGATACAGTCAATCTTTTCGATCGTGATATCAAAAGAGCCGGGCTTTCTGAATCTGTCGTGCGTTTCTCTCATTCCGTCCAGCGAAAGCTGATACTTCCTGCATCCACACGCATAAAGCCTTTTACACACCTCATCTGACAAATGGAACGGATTTCCTAAAATACCAAAAGTAATATGATATGTTTTCAACAGTTCACAGAGTTTCCAAAAATCTTTATGTAAAATTGGATCACCACCTGTAATATAAAAGTATGGAGTGCGTCCTAATCTTTCACACAGATCCATACAGCTTGAAACAACTGTTTCCATTTTCTCATACTTCATCTGTTTTAGGCAGATATGGTTATCCTCAGAAAAAATATAACAATGCTTACATCTTTGGTCGCATTCATCTGTAATATGCCATTGGAACGCAAAGTATGGTTTCATCTTGGGTAGTCCTCCTGACTTTTTGGTTTGGTATCATCATGGACACACCAAAGCTGTGTCCATGACTGCATTGATATGTTCTGTGGCTTGTAAATCGAAGATTACTTCGATTCTGGATCGCCTGCCCCGCAAGCAGAGCCACAAGCTGATGCCGGCTTTTCCTCTGGCTTTGGATCTGCTGCTCCGCAAGCTGAACCACAGGATGTTGCCGGTTTTTCCTCTGGTTTTGGGTCTGCCGCCCCACAAGCTGAACCACAGGATGTTGCTGCAAACGCAGCGACGTTTTTAAGATTACTCATGATTGTTACCTCCTTCATTTGTCTGCTTGATTTTCTGACCTCTTTGGTCTATACTTAGTATAAAATGCAGCAAACAAAAATAAAAGTACGCACTATTTTATTATGTAGTGAGCTTTTCCTTAGTTAGTGCAAAAATGAATGTTAAAACCAAAAGGAGGTACCCTTTATGCTGACAAAAGATGAACTGCCCGCCTGCCCTGTTGCCACAACACTAATGCTGATCGGAAATAAGTGGAAGATTTTTATCGTACAGAGACTGTTAGACCGTCCTTGGCGGTTTAATGAGCTGCAAAAAGATATTCCCGGAATCAGCCAACGGGTTTTAACTGATAACCTTCGTTCTATGGAAAATGACGGGCTCATTATACGTACTGTCTATCCAGAAGTCCCTGTGCGGGTAGAGTATGCTTTAAGTGAATTGGGCAATACAATGCGCCCGATCATATCCTCTTTATTTGATTGGGGAATGATGTATCAGTCTTTAGTGAATGCAGATAGGGAAGTGTGATCGTCCCATATTCTCATATACCCGGCACATCATATGAGATGGCTCAATTGATATGGCTTCTTTTAGGAAACCAGCAGCCTTATTATCGTCTCCGAGTCCCATGTTTCCAAGCGCCATCAGATAATAACAGTGTGCGCGGTTTTTCGCAGTATAATCCTCATCAAAGATCAGGAAATCCGGCAGAGATACCGCAAAATATTCGACCCTCATCTGATCCTCAAGATGCTGTTCACCGTAATCGATCAGGCGATAAAATCGGGATTTCGCTTCTCTCACCTTACCGAGTTTCAGGTATGCCAGCCCTTGATACAGAATCATGTCAGCAGGCTGATCATTATAGTACATTGCTCCTGCCGGCTCGTCAGTGCCAATAGTGGCAGTCTCAAAACAGGCTTTTGCCTCTTTACTTCTACCCTGACCTTCCAGCGTTAGACCCAGATGATAGTAAAGATGGTTATCCTTTGTTCCTTCCAGCTTGCCTTCCCCCAGATTTTCCGGGTAAACAAGCGCATCCTTCAACAGCTTTTCCGCATCCACATAGCGTCCTTCGGAAAGCGCTTTTCTAGCCATTCCGAGAAGGGACAGAGTGTATTGTGTGGTAATCTTGCCTTCTCCGCCTTCCCATGGGTGAAAACAATGCCCCATAATACATGCATAGGCCTTTTCATAATTGCCTGTCAGATTCACCAGCGTGATGTACTCGATATAAAGATCATCGCGTTTGTCAATCAGTTCTTTATGTGCCTCATACTCTGCAAGACGCTCCTCAAAAGTCCAACCCAGCTTCTTGTGCAGCTGATCCAGCTCCAGGAAAATGCGCACATCTGTTGTGTCCAGCGCAAAAGCTTTCTCCATTGCCGTCTTTGCTTTCGCTGCATCCTTTACCTTATTGTAATAAGCCAGCGACAGATTTCTCCATGCAGTGGGGAATTGCGGCTCCGCCTCCACAGATGCTTCCCAGAGATCAACTGATTGCTCCCACTGCAGCTTATCGTAAAACAGGTTGCCCAGATAATAGCATGCCTTCGCCTTACAGCCATACGCAATGGCAGACCGAAGCACTGCAATATCCTCCAGTTTGTTGGGAAAACAATAATCTGGCACTGCTTTTTCTGCTTTTTCAAGCAACTCTTTTTCAATCGCATGCTTCCCCAGAAGACCTGCATAATAAGCCCTGTAATAATACAGCATAGGATACTCTTTCGTGCATGCAACAAGGATTTCCATGGCTTCCTCATAAGCACCAAACTCCGCATAGTCCCTTGCCGTCATCAGATAATTTTCCTGAAAATCCCGCATTTTCACATTCAGCGCTGTTCTTAATTCTGTGGCGTGTGTACTGCTTATGATGACCTGCTCATTGCAGGACACAAAATCAAATGGATCCAGATCGAGATTTTCTGCGATCCACACAGCTGCCTGTGTCTCTTTTCCCAGTTTCCGAAGCAGGTATGCCTTCAAGCCTCTCGCCTTGATATTGTGGGCATTTTTTACCAGCGCCTTTTCTATATGGTCGTAGGCTCTGGAAAATTTCTTTTGCCGCGCATCGATGGCCGCCAGATAATAAAAAGACATCTCCTGCTGTTCGCTGCTCCATGTCGCTTTGAAAAATGCATCGTAAGCTTCGTTCATTTTGTCCTGATAAAAAAGGGAAAGTCCCAACAGATAATAAGACTCACTGTTATATGGATTCGGATTTCTCTCTGTCAGCCGCTCCAGCGCTTTTCTGAAATACTTCTCCGCGTCGGAAAATCGTCCCCTCCGCATTAGCAGCAGCCCATAGGCATCATTGATGCGGACATCACCTGGATCGCGTTTTAAGCCTTCCAGATAATAGGGA
>CAMWLV010000211.1 GCA_947175175.1 uncultured Lachnospiraceae bacterium | reverse complement strand
GCTGGACATTTATACGGCGTCCTTGTCACAAGTAATTTCTGAACAGTTCCTAAGAAGAAAATTGCATAGAGTATAACTGAATAAAGAACAATGTAAATATAGAACAGATAAGATTGTCAGAGTATGAATATAGATGTATCTGTGCGGAGGCAGGAATGCGGCATGGAGCTTGGTGTAAGTTTACAGGAAAAATCCGGCAGTTACAAGAAAATGATGAGGTGGACGATGGAACAGTACGCAATTAAGGGGGGGAGTCCCCTGGTTGGTGAAGTTGAAATCGGCGGCGCAAAAAATGCAGCACTGGGAGTGCTTGCCGCGGCAATTATGACGGATGAAATGACAGTTATTGACAATATACCAGATGTAAGAGATATCAATGTCCTGCTTCAGGCAATGGAAAGCATCGGCGTCATTGTATATCGAATAGACAGACACACAGTAAGAATCAATGCATCTATGATATCAGGACTCGTGATCGAGGATGATTATATCAAAAAGATCAGGGCTTCCTACTATCTTCTGGGAGCACTTCTTGGCAAGTATAAGCATGCGGAGGTAGCGCTTCCGGGCGGCTGCAATATCGGAAGCCGCAAGATTGACCTGCATATCAAGGGCTTCAAGGCACTTGGGGCAAGCGTAAAGATAGAGCATGGATTGATTATTGCAGATGCGCATCAGCTTCGGGGAGCACATATCTATCTTGACACAGTATCTGTGGGAGCTACGATCAATATTATGCTGGCGGCTGCCTTGGCGGAGGGAAGAACGGTGATTGAAAACGCCGCAAAAGAGCCGCATGTGGTGGACGTGGCAAACTTCCTGAATTCTATGGGGGCAAATATCAGGGGAGCTGGTACGGATGTGGTCAGGGTATCTGGTGTCAGGAAACTGCATGGCTCAGAGTATCCGATCATACCAGACCAGATTGAAGCGGGAACCTTTATGTTTGCTGCGGCAATCACAAAGGGCGATGTCACAGTTAAGAATGTGATACCAAAACACTTAGAATCCACGACAGCAAAGCTTATGGAAATGGGATGCCAGGTAGAGGAATCAGATGATGCAGTGCGCGTTGTCGCGTCGAAACGTCTTGAGAATACCCATGTAAAAACACTGCCATATCCCGGTTTCCCGACGGATTTGCAGCCGCAGATCGCAGTGTCATTGGCGCTTGCAAAAGGGACAAGCATCGTGACAGAAAGCATATTTGACAATCGGTTTAAGTATGTGGATGAGTTGGCGAAAATGGGGTCGAATATTAAGGTTGAGGGAAATACAGCCATAATAGAAGGCGTGGACAAATTTACCAGTGCAAATCTGACTGCGCCTGATCTTCGGGCGGGGGCTGCACTCGTGCTCGCCTGCCTTACAGCGGAGGGATTCAGCACAGTTGACGATATCAAGTATATTGAACGCGGTTATGAAGATTTCGAGGTAAAGCTGCAGAATCTAGGCGCGCAGATTGAAAAGGTGGAGTCGGACAAGGAATTACAGAAATTCAAACTAAAAGTCGGGTAAGCCTATTGACATCATATACAAATTAGTATATGATATATCCGATATGACAATTCAATATTGTGAGTCACGTATATGTGAGATACTCTTATTCAGAGTGGTGGAGGTACAAAGGACCTGTGAAGCTACGGCAACCCCGTTATTTTGGACGGAAGGTGCCAACCTGAGCGAGTTACTATTTACACATGTTTAGACAAGACATGGGCAAATGTGATGGAAATAGTTCGAACAATAAGAGGATTTGATTATCGGGAAACCAATCATTTCCGCTTATTCTAACGAGTAAGCGGATTTTTTTAGGAGGAAATTACTATGGAGAAACTTTTATTTACTTCAGAATCCGTAACAGAAGGGCATCCTGACAAAGTGTGCGATGCTATCTCTGATGCCATCCTGGATGCGCTGATGGCTCAGGACCCAATGAGCCGTGTTGCCTGTGAGACAGCTACTTGTACCGGTTTCGTTCTGGTGACAGGCGAGATCACGACAAAGGCGTATGTGGATATTCCAAAGATTGTCCGCGACACGGTCAAGGAAATCGGCTACGACAAATCGGAATACGGATTTGACGGAAATACCTGCGCTGTATTTACAGCGATTGATGAGCAGTCAGGCGATATTGCGATGGGCGTGGACAAGGCATTGGAAGCCAAAATGTCAGATGCCAAATTATCATCAGACAATTTAGAAAACAAAATGAGTGATGCCGAGATCGAGGCAATCGGCGCAGGTGACCAAGGTATGATGTTTGGCTATGCTACCAATGAGACAGAGGAGTATATGCCTTATCCGATTTCACTCGCGCACAAACTGGCACTGCAGCTCACAAAGATTCGCAAAGACGGTACGCTGAACTATTTGAGACCAGATGGTAAGACGCAGGTGTCTGTGGAGTATGACGAGAATGGCAAGCCGAAGAGACTTGAGGCGGTGGTGCTCTCTACACAGCATGATGACAATGTGACGCAGGAGCAGATTCATAAGGATATCAAAGAGCATGTATTTGATGTTATTCTTCCCAAGGAGCTGATCGACGCAGATACTAAGTTCTTTATCAATCCGACGGGACGTTTTGTAATTGGCGGACCGCATGGCGATGCAGGACTTACAGGGCGTAAGATTATCGTGGATACTTATGGCGGATATGCGCGTCACGGCGGCGGAGCATTTTCTGGAAAAGACTGTACTAAGGTAGATCGAAGCGGTGCATATGCAGCGAGATATGTTGCGAAGAATCTTGTGGCGGCAGGACTTGCTGACAAGTGTGAGATACAGCTTTCCTATGCAATTGGTGTGGCGCAGCCGACTTCTATCAATGTTGATACATTTGGAACGGGTAAACTTGGCAGTGAGAAGCTGGTTGAAATTGTGCGTGAGAACTTTGATCTCCGTCCAGCTGGCATTATCAAAATGCTCGACCTCAGAAGACCAATTTACAAACAGACAGCAGCTTACGGACATTTTGGCCGCAATGACTTGGATTTGCCTTGGGAGAAGTTGGACAAGGTGGATGTGCTGAAGAAATACTTATAGGCAGGAGTGCGCATATATTTTCGAAATATGCGGGAAACCCAAATAGTCTCAAAAAATAAACTCAATATGAACCCCAGTGTGATAAAATAGGAATGAATTATTTTATCATACTGGGGTTTTTTGTTGGCATATATGGTCGTATAAGAGATAAAAACAGTTATAATGGGGGAATGGACACTATGGAGAAAAGTAAAAAATACTATGAACTGCAGGCCCTCGACCTGTGGGATTTTCCTTCGCTCATCAGAAAGGCGAGAGAAATACAAGGGATTACACTGGAGGCATTGTGTAAAGATCTCTGTTCATTTAGTATGATGGGTAAAATTGAGAGAGGTGAGAGACTTGCAGGCAAAGAGCTTCGCGACCGCATATTGGCAAGGCTTGGCGTGTGCAGCGATGGATATGAAAACTTTCTCTTTCATGAGGATTATCTGGTATGGAAGAGGCAGCAGCGCATTGTAAATGCGATTGAGAAATCTGACTTTGAGACGGCAGAGAAAGAACTGGCGATTTACGAAAAGAAAAAGGGTGATTACAACTTGGAGAAGCAATTCTGTCTGGTGATGCGGGCGCAGATCATGCAGAAGCGCCATGAAGATCCGGCTGCGATTGCAAAAATGTATGAGGAAGCGGTGAAGCTGACGGTCTCCGATATTGAACAGGTGTCGATCAAAGACCTCTGCCTTTCTGTGCAGGAGTTGGACATGATATTGGAGTATGAACGGTGCTGCCGTCCAGAGTGCCTGGCTTTGCGGTGTGAGGAAATCCTGGCATATATCAGCAGTGAGATGTTTGATACATACAGCTATGTGAAGATCTATCCGAAAGTGATCTATTATCTGTACCTGAGTACTGCGGATCAGGACAGGGACTGGAATCGTCTGCTGCGCCTTGGCAATAAAGGGATAGAACAGCTGCGGACAACTGGCAGGATGTACTATCTCTGGGAATTGATCGAGATCAGAAGAGAAGGTCTGACGTGGCTTTTGGATCAGATTGAAAATGATGAGGAGAGCAGGAAACGGGAGGCTGTTCAGCAGGTGATTGATCGGATGACAGAATGGCTCGATGCACTTGATTTTGTGCATGGTCTGTGTGGAACGCACAGGAAGATGGAGACATCTTGTTATCTGTATCAGCAGAAGGAAGCGTATTGTATCAGTGATGTCATCAGAAGAAGGCGCGAGATGTTGGGGATGACGAAGAAGGAACTTTGCGATGGGATTTGCTCTGAAAAGACAATCGGCAGACTGGAAGCAAATAAAACCAAACCACAGATTGAGATTGTGAGACTGCTGTTTGAGAAGTTGAATTTGTCGGGGGAGTATCAGAGATGGCAAGTTGTGACGAAAGATGTGAGAGCATATCCGATTGTTGATACAATAATACGTAGTGCAAATATTTGCGATTTTGAAAAGGCTAAAAAGTCATTACGGGAGCTAGAAATGTATATGGATATGGAAAATCCCATAAACAGACAGTATAAGGAAAGATATGAAACCAATTTGAGTTATGGGCAGAGAAAGATTTCAAAGAACGATACTCGGAAACAATTAAAGACAATATTGGAATATACTATACCATATGTAGCTGCACTAAAGAGTGGAGAGAAATATTTGACTAATGTAGAAATGCAATGCCTACTTGATATTGCAGTATATACAGGTAAATCAAGTATAAATACTGAATTTGAGATTCTTATCGAAATGTGTAAGCAAATGGAAAAGGACGAAGGAATTCCTGAGCATATTTCAGCTTGGGAAATGATAATGATTAATGTTGCAAGTATATATGGGAATATTGGGGATTACGATAAATCAGATGCAATAAGTGTCGCAGTGATGAGAGAAAGTATTTTTTGTTATAGGATAAATATGTTGGAATTGAATATATACAGCATTGTATGGAATAACGAAGAACGCGGAAAGAAAAAAGTCCCTGTAAAACAGGAACTTAAAGAAGAAGAGTATTTAAAGAAATGTATTGCATTGTGCCAACTAAATAAAAATACTATTAGAGAAAGGATAATACAAAAAAGACTTATAGATTTACAAAAAAAAATTTAGATATAAAAATTTGTTTCAATATCTAAATCGTGCATGGGTATTATCCCGCCATTATCATCTTGAGGAAGTGTCCCAACAACGCCTGCATTCAAAGTAACTGTAAGTGCAAATAAGAGCATAACGCTCATTGCCTTTTTAACTGATTTTTTCATAATTTATGATTCCTTCTTTCGTAAAAATGATATTAACTATTAGGTCAACTATTTCGCCATTAAAAGTGCGAAACAAGAGTAAGTTATGTATTGTCAAGTTACTTAACAATTTCATTTAAACGCAGGAATATCCCAAAAGCAATGCCCAGAGCCGTCCAAAGCAGAGTACCAAATTTGGACAACTTTGGGCATTGCTGTCAATCAGGACAAATGATATAATAATCTCCATTAATAATTGCTAATAATAACTGTTCTGGTGTACGAAAACGTTTATATTCAAGTCAATCTCTATGTTCATTTTTCTGATATCGCAACTTCGCAAGCTTTCATTCAGTCACTGTTATAACTGTGTTTGGTATAACTGATTTAGCAAATTACATTCTCAGAAAAAGGTACTATGGATTTTGCTGGAAGTGAATGTGCCGGTATACTAAGGAACTGTTCAAAAATAACATTTCATATTGCTTGTCTTTTTCTCCGATAGCACCACTCAAAAATCAGTTACATAGCCCGCTATGC
>CAMWLV010000210.1 GCA_947175175.1 uncultured Lachnospiraceae bacterium | reverse complement strand
CACCCCTCAAGATTGAGGGGCAGGGGAGTTGAATAGGCGAAGCCTACTTTTTTATGTTGAGCAGTAAGTCCTGTGCATGGCGGATACGGATTCTTGTCAGGTATTCAGAATAGGATTTTCCGAGCTGTGCGTGGAACAGTCTGGAAAAATGCGAAGCAGAGTACCCGGACAGTAGTGCTACCGTTTCGAGAGACGGATTTTCCTGATAGTGCTGCTCCATGTAGTAAATTGCATCAATAATGGGCGGTGTGAGGGGCGTCTTGTGGATGATCTGTCCTGTATTCTGGTGCAGACCGTCTGCGGCATTGTTGGGAAGCCGGTTGTTTAGCACAGTGATCAGAAGATCGCAGAGTATACATTGAAGCCGGAAATTCCTGTAAGGGGAGTCCGACTCAAAAATTTCATGCATTTCCTGAAAATACAACAAAATCCGGCTGCCCATTGACTGTGGAAAGCGATTGAACAGCTGGGAATAGATTTCTTCCAATACATTTTGCCCTAAGCTATCTGTGAGTGGTTTGACAAACTCTGGTCTGAATTTGATAAGATAGGTCTTGTAGGGCGCATTGGAGAGCGGGAGCGTTCTGTGATAAATAAAGGGTGGCATTGTTCCAACCATGCCCGCGTGCATGGCATGAGAACCACCCGGCGTGATCGATAGCCTGTCGCCGGAGAGCAGATATCCGATTTCGTAGTAATCGCTGGCCGCCTCCAATGTTGGCATCTCATAGCTGGAGTCCAATGATCGTTTTGCTATAAAAAAACTGGTGTCAGCAGGCATGGGAAATGGCATGACAAATTCTCCTTAAAAAAGTCCAAACATGTTCTAGCACAGTATAGCATGAAATCGTAAAAATGAAAAGCATTTACGCAATTATCTGAAAGAAAATTATGGTTTCATGATATATAATAGGTATCAGGAGGTGTTTGAAATTGAGAAGAAATGTTTTTCTGAAAAATATGTTTCATTACTGGTACATGCCGCTTGGCGGGATATTGCTTACCAGTCTATTGAATCTGGCAGTGGTAAGGGGGAATGAAGTGATTAGTGTGGTGATTGACCAGATGCTTGCAGGAGAGCATGTTGTCTTCGGCAGCTTTCTTGCGGAGTTTGCAGTGTTGACGATTCTAGGCTTTGCAGCGGCGTTTGCGGCTGCGGCTGTCAGCGGGAAGTATGGCGTACTGGTATCCGCATGCTATCGCCAGCAGGTGGCGGAGAAACTATATCAGATGGAATATCAGTACTTCGACGAGCACAATTCCGCGTCGGTTATCAACAAGGTCAATGCAGACTTAAATGAGGCGGAGCGCTTTCTGAATGAGACGTTTGTGATGCTTGCGGCGGATGCAGTCGCTGTTGTCATTTATGCAGATTATGTGAGAAGGCTTAATGTGAGACTCTTCGTGCTGGTGCTGGTCTGCTATCCGCTTGTCCTCTGGATCGCTAATAAGCTGGTAAAGAAGATCCACAGCCTGACAATGACATACCGTGAGAAGTCCGATACGATTACCGGAATCGCGCAGGATGCACTAAATGGCATATTGATCGTGCGCAGCTTTGGGTTGGAACATTACTTTCAGGATAAAATGCACTCTGCGACACTGGATTTGGTGGATAATGAAGAAAAGCGCGCCAAAGTTTCAAACACAGCACTGTTAATCAGAAAGCTAATACAGTGGATTCCCAATATTTTATGTGCAGTGTACTCTGTGGTGCTTGTCATGCGGGGAAACCTGAGTATCGGTGAGCTTCTGGCATTTATTCTTGTGTTGAGCAAATTGGTAGAAGCTTTTATGGGACTTCCGTTTAACATGGTGGATGCCGCGGGAAGCATCGTGAGCATACAGCGTATAGAGGAAATTCTTCGAACCCGTGAGGAACCTTCTGGGAATGGCAGTGCACCCTTGGATGAGGAGATTGTGCTTGCCTTTGACAATCTGACCTTTGGCTATAGCAATACACAGACCGTTTTGGAGAATGTGGAGTTTGAGGTAAGAAAAGGGGAAAATGTAGCGTTTGTAGGCGAGTCAGGAGGCGGGAAAAGTACGATTTTCCATTTGCTGTGTGGGTTTTACAGGGCACAGGAGGGGGAGTATCGACTGTATGGGAGAAGCTTTGCAGACTGGGATAAGGAGAAAGCAAGGGAACAGTTTGCACTTGTGTCACAGAATGTATTCCTGTTTCCGGCATCGATCGAGGAGAATGTTCGGTACGGGCGCTGGGATGCATCGGAGGCCGAGATTGTGGAGGCATGCAAGGAAGCGGAAATCCATGATTTTATTGAAAGTCTTCCGATGAAATACCAGACCGTAGTGGGAGAGCGGGGGGCGATGCTCTCCGGCGGACAGCGGCAGCGCATTGCCATCGCGAGGGCAATTTTGAAGGATGCGCCGATTCTGCTTCTGGATGAACCGACCTCTGCCATTGATGAGGGGACGGAGAAGGAGATTCAACAGGCGATTGCTAGGGTGAGAGAAGGCAGAACCTGTCTAACGATTGCCCACCGTCTGTCGACGATACAGGATGCAGATTGGATTTTTGAGGTAAAGAATAAGCGTATTGAGGAGGTGGGAACGTATGATCAGTACATGGAAACTTTTCTGTAGGACGATGCGCGTGATGGGAAAACGACGTTTTTTATACTATGGAGCTATTCTTTGTATGAGTGTCGGCATGGCAATGTTTTCAGTGCTCAGTTCCCTGCTGATGAAGGGCGTAGTGGACATTTCCCAGTCAGGGGATTACCAAAGTCTTGGCATTACGATTGCGGGGATTGTAGCAGCAGGAATCGTGTCGCTGCTCGTATACCGCAAAGGTGCAGTAGTCTATAATGTGGAGGCAAAGCGCGTATATGGTGTCCTATATGAAAGGATACTGAATCTGGAGATGGATTTGCCTTATGAATACTATGAGAAACACCATAGTGGGGAAATCATGTCAAAGGTGTCCTATGATCTGGGAAGAATGGGGGATATCTATGGTTCCCGATTCCGACGGATGATCATGCCGTTTTTGGAGGTCGTTGTATATTTGATTCCCATGCTGATACTCAGTCCGCAGCTTACACTGTGTCTGGTGGGAGTCAATGTGACGATGATGCTCTTCAATATGATTTTGGCAGAGCCGCTTCGAAAGGTCAGCCAGGAATTGGCAGGGATTAACAGTAGTATGACGCGCAAACTTTCCGACCTTCTGCAGGGAATGGAGCAGGTGCGGATGTTTGCGCATGGCAGAGAGACCGTTCAGGAATACATACAGCTAAGTCAGCGTTATGCCAGAAGAGCAAACAGGCGGATACTGATATCGTCGGGGTTGGAAAGTGCAAACAGAGGATTTGACCTGCTTTGTTCCCTGGTATTTCTGGCACTAGGCGTATTCTTTGTGCAGCGTGGATATACCACACTCGGCGCATTGGCGGCAATTTATACCTTATATGGAAGTTTTTCTGCCCAGTTTCTGCAGATGAACCGATATATGCCGGAACTGGTGGCGTATCTGACATATGCACAGTATATATTTGATCTGCTGGAAGAAAAGCGTGAGGCAGGGAACTGGTATACGACAGAGGAGGTTTGTAGAGGGAAACAGAGCGCTGATGATACACAGATGATTTCGATGAACAAAGTTGGATTTTCTTACGAGGAGAAGCAGGTACTGGAAAGCTATTCTCTTATAGTACAGCGTGGTGAGTGTGTGGCGCTCACAGGGGCATCTGGCTGTGGTAAGTCTACAGTGTCAAAACTTTTGTTGGGACTGTATCCAATTGAAAAAGGCGCAGTCAGCGTTATGGGAAATTCTGTGAAGAATATGACGAACAAGGAGTTGAGGGATTTTTTTGCCTATGTGCCACAGGAGCCGTATTTGTTTGAAGGAACAGTTTTGGAAAATATACGTATGGGAAATCTGAACGCGTCGGAAAAGGATATTATAGAAGCTGCCAAAGTGGCAAATGCCCATACGTTTATATTGAAACTGGAGAATGGATATGATACACAGGTAGGAGAGCGTGGAAACCGGCTTTCTGGCGGGCAGCGCCAGCGTATTGCGATCGCGCGAGCGATTATCAAAGGAGCGCCGATCCTGCTGCTGGATGAGGCGACTTCGGCGTTGGACAATGAGTCGGAACGGCTTGTCAACGAGGCGATACGCAGACTGCATGGGCATAAGACAATTCTGATGATTGCCCACAGAACTTCCACGATTCAGATGTCAGACAGAGTCTGCACTATGGATTCGTCATTACATGGCACAGCGGCAGCACACGAGTAGGGAAAAAGGGCATTCCCTACTCGATTGAAGTTTCATATGATATCGTTCCTAAGCTGTTGCTAATTCAATGATTTTCTTCATATCAGCGATGAGTTCTTTAGAATAGTTTGCGGCTTCATTATAAATCTGCCTTGCCCTTCCGTATTCCTGGTTGTTGATTGCATCGATGACAAATTGGCCATATGTATGGAACTTCTGATGCTTGTTTCCCAGTTCTTCCCAGATGGGAAGGACGCCAGGGATATCAGGTGTGACAGCATAGTAGAAATGTCCGAATCCGCATTTGGATGAATCCAGCTGCAGTGGTATGACATTCTGACTGTCTACAATTTTTCTGAGATTTCCCAGCCATGTCTGGTGAGAGGAAATCGCTGTGTTCATATACTGGACAAATTCCTGATTTTGAATGTGGTAAAAAGCGTCCTTTGACATGCGTCCCATCTTTTTAACCGAGTCGTCAAGTGTTCTTTCGATGTTGACAACAGGCTCTGTCGCCTGTCTGAGATCGCGGCCGACAGAGCGCATAAATTCTGTACTGTCATTGAGCTGGTGTTCCATCTCGGCCATAGAGCTGCTGATTTCTTCGCTTACAGATGCCATGGAGCTGATGGAATCGTTAATCTGCGAGATGTCATTTTTGCTTCTGTCATTCAATTCCCACACATTCGTAATTTTGCCGGCCATAGAATTCAGGGATTGAATCGTGCTGTCAGAGCTGTGCATACTCTTTTTGGAGGCGTGTTTCATGTTTTCTACAAATGTGCCCATATCCTTTGTCAGTTTCTGGGTTTCCTCTGCAAGCTCTCTGATCTCTCCAGCGACGACAGCAAATCCTTTTCCGGCTTCACCAGCTCTTGCCGCTTCCACAGAGGCGTTTAGAGCCAACAGGTTTGTCTGGAGGGATATCGTGTCAATTCCTGACAAGATGGAACTGATATGATTGATGATATCCATCAGTTCGTTCATATCGGACTGCATTTCACCTGCGGCAGAGATCGTCTGAGTTGAGAGATCTTTGATGGATGTCAGCTCATCCTGACCTTCCTCAATCTTCTTATAGACCTCATCTGTCTTCGCAGAAATCTGGATGATCGTGTTGGTCAGTTCTTCCTGTGGATTGTTTTTGCTCCCGGAAGTTGTGCCAAAAATTGTTTCGGTAGCTTTGGCTATTTTATTGGATATATCAACAATTTTTTGCGTCTGATGATGCAGTGTCAGGTCAAGGGAACTGATTTGCATAACTGCGTTGATGTTTTTGTCAAACACTTCTGCAAACTGAGTTCTTCCGTTGGATAATCTGTTATACATATTGCTTAATTCTGGTTCTCTTGAGTAGTCAGCCTGCTTCAACTCAGAGATTGCTTTCATAAGTAATGCTTTTCTTTTGCCGTTGATCATTGATAAATCTCCATTTCTTCTTATAAACTATAATTAAATTGATGAATTGATTACCTGCTAATTATATCTTACGTGATTTTTGAGTTTTTTCAAGTACTTTCTTGAATATTTAGAGTATATAGAAATAATTGTCAAATAAC
>CAMWLV010000209.1 GCA_947175175.1 uncultured Lachnospiraceae bacterium | reverse complement strand
ACTTCTGATGTTACTCCATCTGACATTTAGGGGACAGAATTATGTACTATTGTATTAATATGCACTGCTCCTGTTCAGCTTAACTTAATGACATTGGGCTGTGAATAGTAACGATTATATTACGAATTAAATAAAATTTTGGTATTTGTATTGAATTATTGTTAAAAATATGTCAGAATTAGTGTATTGAATATTTTTTGGTTCAGTACACAGGAGGCATAGATTATGAGAGGGATAGATACACAGGTTCGCAAAACGCGACATGCGATTTTCAGGGAAGTGGCAAACATGGCATATCATTCCACCAATCTTGTGGATGACATGGAGTCGCTTCCCTATAAACTTGTAGATGCAGAGAACTCGCCCTATTGGGATAATATTTACCGGGAGCGTGAGATTATCCGTGAGCGCACAAGGCTTGCGATGGGAATGTCGCTGCGCCCGGAGGACGAGCCAGTGCAGGTTAGTCAGGGCGTAGAGGAGAGCAACATTGATGAGAAGTATTATGAGCCTCCCCTGATGCAGGTGATTGCGTCCGCCTGCAATGCATGTCCTGAAAATCGATATGAGGTGACGGATAAATGCATGGGTTGTCTTGCACACCCATGTAATGAGGTGTGTCCGAGGGGGGCGATCACCATGCAGAATGGACACTCTGTCATTGACCAGGAGAAATGCATTAAATGCGGCAAATGCAAGACAGTATGTCCGTATGATGCGATATCCCACCAGCAGCGTCCATGCCTTGCCCACTGTGGTGTCAATGCGATTCATTCGGATAATCACGGCAGGGCAGTGATTGATAATGATAAATGTGTCTCATGTGGACAATGTATGGTAAGCTGTCCATTTGGAGCCATTGCAGATAAATCTCAGATCTTCCAGCTGATTCGCGCGATGCAGTCAGGCAGGAAAATTATCGCGCAGGTAGCTCCTGCGTTTGTCGGACAGTTTGGACCGAAAGTGACACCTGATATGCTCAAGACAGCGCTCAAAGAATTAGGTTTTTATGATGTGTACGAGACGGCAATCGGTGCCGATATGGGCGCTATGACAGAGGCAGAGCATTATGTGACAGAAGTTGCGACAGGGGAATTGCCATTCCTCCTTACGTCGTGTTGCCCATCATGGTCAATGCTCGCCAAGAAATTTTTCCCGGAAACGATAGACAAGATCAGCAATGCCTTGACACCAATGGTGGCAGCAGCCCGGGTCATCAAGGAAGAACATCCTGATGCGAGTGTTGTGTTTATCGGACCATGTGCGAGTAAGAAGCTTGAGGCAAGCCGCAGGACAGTCCGCTCCGATGTGGATTTCGTCATTACATTTGAGGAGCTCACAGGCATGTTCGAGGCAAAGGGAATTCTTTTAGAGGAAATCGAGGCAATGGATTCCATGAATGGCGCGACAGCAGCGGGGCGCGGTTATGGTGTGGCAGGTGGTGTTGCCAGTGCCATTGAGAGCTGCATCAAGGAGTATTATCCTGATACTGAGATTCATATTGAACATGCAGAGAGTCTTTCCGAGTGTAAGAAAATTCTGATGCTTGCAAAAGCCGGAAAGAAAAACGGCTGTTTGATCGAGGGCATGGCGTGTCCGGGAGGATGTGTCGCTGGTGCAGGTACAAATATTGCGATTCCTGCAGCAACCAAGGATTTACTAAGTTTCAAGAATTCTTCCGAGAAGAAGCTGCCGGAGCACGATGTACGCCAGCCTGAGTGATAGTCGTAGTACCATTTGCCATAATATGTTTGAAAATATTCTGGCAGGAAAGAAAGGTGATAGATCAATGAATGCTTTACCGATCGATGATATGAGTAAAACATATATAGAGCATTCTATGGTGATTGACAATTTTGTCATTAGAATAGGGTGTCAGATTAAAGACAGCCTGTGTCGTGTATTTAGTGATGGTGTACAGTATCAATGGAAAGAAAACGACGACAAAACGATCATACCAGATGCATCGATCATGTGTAATATAAGAGATCGGCGGAATGTCTCATTCACTGGGATTCCACGCTTCGTAATGGAAGTTTTATCGGATGCAACCGAAGAATACGACCGCAATGAAAAAATGCAGATTTATTGCAAAGTTGGTGTCTCTGAATATTGGATTGTAGACTGGAGAAAAAAACAAGTTGAAATCTATATGTTTGATTGGAAAGAGGATGGCACTGGTTATGCATATTTATTTAAAAAGGTAACAGAAAAAAATAAGGAAGAATTGCAGCTTGTGATGTTTCCGAATTTGAAGATTACTTTTGATGAGTTGTTTAATATTATGTAATTTTACATTTTTATCTATTCCGCGTTATAATAGGGAAAGTTTGGAAGAATTGATCATTTAGAGGAGGTATGGGAAAATGGCAAAGAAAGTAAGATGCAGATTTGCGCCAAGCCCGACGGGGAGGATGCATGTCGGAAATCTGCGTTCGGCATTATATGAGTTTTTGATTGCAAAACATGCGGGAGGAGATTTTATCTTCCGCTTGGAGGATACGGACCGTGAGCGCTATGTAGAGGGTGCGGTTGATATTATTTACAATACATTGGAAAAGACAGGCCTGATATACGACGAGGGACCAGACAAGGACAAGGGTTTTGGACCTTATGTGCAGAGTGAGCGCGTGCAGGCGGGGATTTACATGAAGTATGCAAAGGAACTGATTGACAAGGGCGAGGCTTATTATTGTTTCTGTGACAAAGAGAGACTTGCCACACTAAAATCAGAAGTTGTGGAGGGCAAGGAAATCACCGTTTATGACAAGCACTGTCTCGGGCTCTCGAAAGAGGAAGTCGAGGAAAAACTTGCAAGTGGAATTCCTTATGTGATCCGACAGAACAATCCGACTGCGGGGACAACGAGCTTCCACGATGAGCTCTATGGAGATATCACGATTGACAATGCTGAGCTTGACGATATGATCCTGATCAAATCTGACGGATACCCTACCTATAATTTTGCAAATGTGGTGGACGACCATCTGATGGAAATTACTCATGTTGTGCGCGGAAATGAGTATCTTTCTTCCACACCAAAATACAACCGTCTGTATGAGGCATTTGGCTGGGAGATACCAACCTATGTACATCTGCCGCTCATCACTGACGAGGAGCACAAGAAGCTCAGCAAGCGAAGTGGGCATTCCTCCTTTGAGGATATTGTAGAGCAGGGGATTTTGCCAGAGACTATTGTGAACTTTGTTGCACTTCTTGGATGGAGTCCAGAGGATAACAGGGAGATCTTTACCCTTGACGAACTGATTCGGGATTTTGACTATACCAGAATCAATAAGTCGCCGTCTGTATTTGACATGAACAAGCTGAAATGGATGAATGGCGAATATATTAAGGCGATGGACTTTGACCGTTTTTATGATATGGCACTTCCCTATATGAAGGAAGTCATCAGCAAGGATCTTGATTTGAAAAAGATTGCTGCTATGGTAAAGACCAGGATCGAGGTATTTCCAGACATAAAAGATCTGATCAGATTTTTTGAGACATTACCAGAGTATGATATTGCGATGTACACACACAAGAAGATGAAGACAACTGCGGAGAGCTCGCTCGCAGTATTAAAGGATGTGCTTCCTATGCTCGAAGCACAGGAGGACTATTCGAATGATGCGCTTTATCAGCTTCTTTTATCGTATGTAGCGGAGAAGGAAGTGAAGAATGGTTATGTCATGTGGCCGATTAGGACAGCGGCATCGGGATTGCAGATGACACCTGCTGGAGCTACGGAAATCATGGAAATTCTTGGCAACGAGGAAACCCTTGTAAGAATCAGAAAGGGTATCGAACTACTTGAAAATGCTTGAACAAAATGTAAATGAAGCCCAGTACAGGGCGATCACTCACGGAGCTGGGGCAATGCTTGTATTAGCGGGTCCTGGCTCTGGAAAGACTTTCACCGTGACACAGAGAATCAAATATCTGATTGAACATCATCATGTCAAACCGGAGAACATTCTTGTCATTACGTTCACGAAAGCTGCTGCCACAGAGATGCAGGAGCGTTTTGTGAGGCTCAATGAGGGGAGGAATTATCCGGTTTATTTTGGTACCTTTCATTCTATATTTTTCCAGATATTGAGGCATACATATCGGTTTACGGCTCAGAATATCATACGCGAAGGGGACAAATACAGACTTTTATCCCAGATCATCAGTGAGATTCCTGACGAGGTCAGGTCACAGTCGCAGATTGATGACAGCAGTGATACACTGCAGAGACTGTTATCGGAGATCAGCACTGTAAAAAATAATGGAATTACGCCGCAGGAGATCAGAAGTGTCACTGTATCCCAGGCAGAATTTGAGTATATTTTTCAGATTTATAAGCAGGAAATGAATCGGCATAAATTAATTGACTTTGACGATATGGTGCTTTTGTGTCGTGATTTGCTTGTCTCCAGACCAGAGACGCTGAAAATATGGCAGGAGCGTTTTCAATATATCCTTGTCGATGAATTTCAGGATATCTGTCCATTGCAGTACGAGGTTGTCAGATTGCTTGCAAAGCCGCAGGACAATCTGTTTATCGTGGGGGACGACGACCAGTCGATCTATGGTTTTCGCGGTTCGAAGCCGGAGATAATGCTGAATTTTACCAGGGATTATCCCGAAGCTAAGCAGGTACTTCTGGATGTAAATTACAGGAGCAGAAAGGATATTGTCGATGTGGCAGGAAAGTTGATTGCCCACAACAAGGCGCGGTTCAACAAGAAAGTCAGAACACAAAATGAGCAGCTTGGCGGAGTGAAGATTTATTCGTTTCATTCGAAGCTGAAACAAGCGGAGAATATAGCACTGCTGATCAGACAGTACATGGAGCAGCCTGGAGCCAGATACAGCGACATTGCAATTCTTTACCGAACCAACAACCATACAGTCTATACAGCAGATCGATTGATGAAGGAAGGGATTCCCTTTAGTATGAAGGAGAAACCTAAGAATATCTATGACAGTACCGTGGCAAAGGACATTGTTGCTTATATTCGGTATGCTTTACATGAGGACAGTGTGGAAGACTTTCTGAGGATCATGAACAAACCTGTGCGGTATATTAAGAGGCTTACTGTACCTCGAAAACCTTTTCAAATGCAAGAACTGATAGAAAACAATCGGGCAGCTGGCTATGTCATACAGAATATTCTTGATTTTTATGACAATCTTCATTTTGTTAAGAATCTTAATCCTTTTTCCGCAGTGAATTTTATTCGGAAAGGGATAGGATATGAATCCTATTTGAAAAAACAGGCGTTAGAACAGGGCAGGGATGTTTCAAAGGATTTCGAAGAATTGGATGAGCTGATGCAGCTGGCGAAGGATTTTGAGACAATTCCAGAATGGCTGGAACAGATACAGAATTATGATGCAGTGATGCAGGAGATTATGCAGCAGGATCGCAGACAGAAGCAGGAGGATACTGATGCAGTAAGTATGGTGACAATGCATGCTTCCAAAGGCTTGGAGTGGAAGGTTGTGGTGCTTCCCGATGTAAATGAGGGCGTTATTCCCCACAAAAAGGCTGTTACGGATAGCGAGTTGGAGGAGGAGCGCAGAATGTTCTATGTGGCAATGACACGTGCAAAGGAATATCTGTTTATTTTTTATCTACAGGAAAAAGAGGCAGGAAACCTCCTGCCTTCCCGTTTTCTGGATGAGATTATGACTCCTGTTCCTTAGCCTGGGCAATCATATCTTTCAGATCCAGGGCTTTGTCTTTCAGACGTGGGCTGGTACTCCGGTTTGAGACAACACCAGATAAGTATTGCATTGCGGTCTGATAATCGCCTTTTTTGTATG
>CAMWLV010000208.1 GCA_947175175.1 uncultured Lachnospiraceae bacterium | reverse complement strand
CTGTAGGAAAATAACTAACGCATCTTGACTTGTCTATTTCTCCGATTGTGTATGTAAAAAAGCCTCGTCGTAGACCGCTACGCCTACGTTTTTTACATACACCCTCGAAGAAATATCCTGCGCAATCTGCATCAGTTATTTTTCTACAGCTCCTTAGACTTTACAGGAAGTGAGGCATTAATAGCTTTATGAATGAAAAAATTTTAGTGGTTGACGATGAAGAAGAGATCGCTGATTTAATAGAAGTCTATCTGAAAAATGATGGGTACATAGTTTACAAGTTCTACAATGGCACAGAGGCGCTAAAATGTATTGAAGAAATAGAGCTGGATCTGGCGATTTTGGATATCATGCTGCCTGATATTGATGGTTTTCATATCTGCCAGAAAATACGTGAAAATTTTTTTTATCCAGTGATCATGCTCACCGCAAAGGTTGAGGACAGCGATAAGATCATGGGGCTGACACTTGGCGCGGACGATTATATCACCAAACCGTTTAATCCGCTGGAGGTATTGGTGCGGGTGAAGACGCAGCTTAGACGATACACCCGATATAATATCGGAATAGAGAACGCGAGAGATCGTGTGTCAGAATTAAACGAGATGGACATCAGGGGTCTTCACATATCGAAGGATAATCACAAATGCCTGTTGAATGGGACAGTTCTGACACTGACACCGACAGAGTTTGATATTCTGTGGTATCTGTGCAGCCGGCGCGGGAGTGTTGTCTCGTCGGAGGAGCTGTTTGAGTCTGTCTGGGGAGAAAAATATCTCGACAACAACAATACAGTCATGACGCATATCGCAAGGATCCGCGAAAAAATGAGCGAGCCGGCGCGGCGGCCGAAATATATCAAGACGATCTGGGGAGTGGGGTATACGATTGAGTAAACGAGTCAATTTGAAAATTAGAAAGAGACAGGAGAGCGGTTATAGGCAATTAAAGACGAAGCTGCTGCTGATCACGATTGCAACGGCGGTCATAGCGTTTTTTGCCGCTGCTGCTTTATATAATTTTATCTTTCGTGGACGGTTTGCCAATTTGGTGGTGAACTTTATGTGTGATTTTATCTTTGCAGGTTATGAAGATGCATATGACAGGGCGCTTTGGACATACAGACAAGTGGTGCGAAATTACCTGGACTGGTATTTTCTGGGGGGCGTAGTGTTTATATTCATTATTGCACAGATGATTTATCTCAACAGCTTTGTCAGATATTTTATTGAGATCAATCGCGGCATTGATGCACTGGTTCGGGAAAATGCCGGTGATGTCATACTCTCACAGGAGCTTACTACGACAGAACGGAAGATCAACTCTATTAAGCATACATTGGAAAAGAGGAAAAGTGACGCGCAGCTTGCCGAACAACGGAAAAATGACCTGATTGTGTATCTGGCTCACGACCTCAAGACACCGCTGACCAGTGTCATCGGATACCTTACTCTGCTGCGGGACGAGCCGCAGATCTCGCAGGAGCTTCGCTGCCGCTATACAAATATAGCGCTTGAGAAGGCGGAGCGATTAGAGGAGCTGATCAATGAATTTTTTGATATTACACGTTTTAATCTGACAGAGCTGAATTTGAATAAGGAACGGATTTATCTGAGTCGTATGCTGGAGCAGCTTGCCAGTGAATTTACTCCGATTCTGGCAGAGCAGGAACTGGAATGGCGGTTGGATATCTCGCCGGATATCGAGATTGAGGGTGATGCAGATAAGCTTGCGCGTGCGTTTGACAACCTGATCCGAAATGCCGCCAATTACAGCTATGCCAGGACAGAAATTTTCTTGTTTGCACAGGTGGAAGACAATGTGGCAAAGATTATGATCAAGAATCATGGAAAAACCATTCCGCCTGACAAGCTGGAACATATTTTTGAACAGTTTTACAGGGCTGACGCGGCGCGGTCATCAGTGACAGGTGGAGCAGGGCTTGGACTTGCCATTGCAAAGGAGATCGTAGAGCTGCATGAGGGAACGATCACAGCGGCAAGCGCAAATGAGAGTACGATTTTTATTGTCACGCTTCCCTATAAAAAATAGGACGGATACCCGTCCTATTTTTTAACGAAAGCTTTTGATCCATTTAATCAGTGAATCGTGATATACATTATCGGCTACATCTTTTCGCATCTGGTCTGTGACAGGACCATTTTTCTCCATGATAGCAAGAATAGCCTCCTGAAGTCCTGCGATTTTTCCTCTCTCGAAATCTTCGGAAGTCTCAGTGTGAGGTTCTGTTATAGAAGCCTTGTTATCAGCTGCTGCGTTTGTAGAAGTGCTGCTGGCAGTAGGAGTTGTCTCAGCAGGTTTAGGAGCAATATTTTCGGGAACAGGAGTTTTTACCGTCTCCGTTACAGGCGCAGCAGTATTTTTCACAGCGTCCTCTACATGGAGTTCCACAGGCGTCACATCGGACAGCTTGTCTGTGACAGGCAGCCAGATCTCACCGGAATTTGCCTTCACATTGACACAGATATTGCCGTTTTCCACACGAACTTTTTGACCAGAGAGCGCACCAACATATTCGGCGGCATTTCCGGCAGGAAGTGTCATCGTAAAGTCGCTGTCGTCATTGTTGACGGTGACAACTACACTTTCTCCTTCCAAGTTGCGCGAAAAGGCGTATTGGCGGTTCATAAGCTTTAATTCCTTGTAATCGCCGTAGGACAATGCTTTTGACTGCTGCCTGGTGCGCCCAAGAGCCGCGATCAGCGCTGTGAAGGAATTGTCTGTCAGGGCATTCTTGTAGTCATCAATGTTGAGTGCAGGTCTTAGTGAGTCGTCGGAGAATTTTTCTTTTCTGCCCTCAATACCGAACTCAGAACCGTAGTACAGCGAAGGAATTCCCGGCAGAGTGTACAATAGTATGTGTGCTGGTGTAAAGTGTGCTTTGTTGTTAAGTTTTGTGTAGATGCGCTCCACGTCATGGTTGTCTACGAAATTATAGAGCTTGAAGCCGTTTGGATTGTTGCTGCCCATATCGTACAGACGCTTTACCGTATGCGCAATTTCGAAGAAGTTGTGGTCATTGTTGCCGGAGTAAAGTGCCTTATGTAACTGGTAGTTTGTGACTGAGTGCAGTGTTCCTTGATTTACCCAGCGTGAATAGTCACCGTGAATGACCTCACCCATCAGCCAGAAGTCTGGTTTTACCTCGTTTGCAACGTGCCTTAATGCTTTCATAAAGTCAAAGTCAAGCACATCTGCCGCGTCAAGGCGGATGCCGTCGACATCAAATTCGCTCACCCAGAAACGAATCACATCACAAATATAGTCTTTTACGGCGGGGTTTCTCTGATTGAGCTTTACGAGCAGATTGTATCCGCCCCAGTTGTCATAGCAGAAACCATCATTATATTCGTTATTTCCACCGAAGTTTACGTTGCAGTACCAATCCCTGTACTGGGAGCCCTCGCGCTTTTCCTTGATGTCCTTAAATGCAAAGAAGTCGCGCCCAGTATGGTTAAATACACCGTCAAAGATTACTTTGATGTCCTTGGCATGGCATTCTGCCACGAAATTCTTTAAGTCCTGATTGTCCCCAAGACGGCTGTCAAGTTTTTTGTAGTCAGTGGTCTCGTAGCCATGTCCGACAGACTCGAACAACGGTCCGATATAGATGGCGTTGCAGCCAATGTTTTTGATGTGATCAATCCATGGAAGCAGAGTGTTCAACCGATGTTCCGGCTCCCCGTAAGAGTTTTCCTTCGGCGCGCCTGTAAGTCCCAAAGGATAGATGTGGTAAAAGATAGCTTCATCGTACCAAGCCATTTTATGACCTCCTTTATTATCGTAGTATTTTCTTTCAATAACTGCGTTATCTGGCAGTTATGAATTTCCAGACTTTAGTATAACACAAATTTGACGATTGGTCAAAAAGTACTACAATTCTTCAATTGCACACTGATGTTCCTTTTTGTCAGTATCATAGTTGATTCCGACTGCAAGGATGTAAGTTACATCTTCTTTTCTTAATTTTTCACTATATTCCTTTTCTTTGATCTGAGCGATTGCGGCGGCAGGAGTGGCATTTGCTTTCAGTTCGAGGATAATTCCAGGCAGATGGTTCTGCCTAGGATAAAAGATAAAATCTGCATAGCCCTTACCACTTTTTTCTTCTCGTACTATTTTATATTTGTTTCTCGCGGAGAGATATGCAAGCGTCACGACACAAGAGAGACTGTTTTCGTCGTTGTATTTGAGTATTGGCAGTTCGCTGTTATGGATGTTGTGGAGATATGATGCCACAGCATCAGCTTTTTTATCCAAGGTGGCGTTCAGCACTTCATTTGAATTTCTGACGAGTTCTGCAACATAACCGAAATCATTATCCTTCAAAGCCTTTTCAAATTCGATCATGAGCTCTTTGTTTGGGATTCGAAGCTCACCGTCGCGATAGGACAGCAGACCATAGATGATCATGGCTGAATAAATCTCTTCCCGGTTCTGTGGATTTTCCTGACCAGCAGAATACTCCTCCTCAATATCAATCCTGACGGGAATGTTGTTTACCATCTTGACGACATCTTCCCGTACATCACCGATATTATATTTCAGGAAAAATAGAACCTCGTCCATTTTGCCCATTCTGGTCCAATAACTGCGGCAATGTCCGTTGATCAATGCGAGGACAACGGAACGCGGGTTGTAAATCCTTGTACCAAATGAAGTCTGATATCCGTTATACCAGTCACGGATGGCATCAAGCGGCACCTTGTTCTGTCTCTGGCACAATTCCTCCACTTCACTTTCCAGAAATCCGAAATATTCTTCAAAAAAGAAATCATTCAGCATCGTATATTCATCAAACATGTTCAAGGCAGAGCCAGTACTGTATTTTTTGATTGGAAGGACACCAGTCATGTAAGTAAGGGCAACATAGGATCTGTCCTTGAGCAGATTCCGCAGAAATTCCAAAAATTTGCCATGGGATTCAGGAAATAAGTTATGACTGAAAATGTAATCCCACTCGTCAATGATAAAGATAAATTGCTCTTTGGTGGCAGTAAGAATATCAGGAATCGTATAAAAATCCTCGATTTTCATATCGGGATAAGCCTCCATGATATCACTTTTGATCGATTTCTTAATCAGACTGATATAGTCATTATACGTTTCCCCTGTTTCTGGCAAAGTGTTCAAACATAGATTGATAATATTGTACTTATTTAAATGTGTAGTATAAGTTTTGCATTTGCTGCCATTCAGTCCATCGAACAATTCTCTGGAATCATATGCTTTGCAATAGTACGCACCAAGCATGTTAAGCACCGAGGTTTTACCAAAACGGCGTGGTTTTGTGATACAGAGATATCTGTTTTTAGTATTGATACGTGCATTTATTTTTTCAAAGATGCTAGTTTTGTCAACAAAATATTTATCATGAACTAACATATTAAAATCTGCATATGTGGACTCCGTATTAAGACATACAGCCATAAAAACCCTCCATTCAATAAGTGATCATATTTCTTCTATTATACTGTTATATTGCTGTTGGTACAAGTAGAAAGTTTTGTTACAGTTCAGCCTAGTACTCCATCCGGTCAGAAATTAGAATTGTGAACCGCCTGTTTCGTACCATTGCGTCGTTAAAATTTCTAGACGATGCCACCGCATCGCCGTCGAAATTTTGCCTAGCACTGGCACGAACCATGCAGCCCACAACTCCAATTTCTGTCTGGATGGAGTACTAGGACTTTGCACCACACTGCAAATTATGGCTTATACAAACCACGTGAGAAAGCATAGTGGTTGAGAAGCATCAAGCCACGGTACGTGGGTTTGACACCACGAAGTGGTTTTGCATGGCTTGATGCTTGTAACAG
>CAMWLV010000207.1 GCA_947175175.1 uncultured Lachnospiraceae bacterium | reverse complement strand
TTTCCTTTTTTAAGCCTGGAATTATTGGGGAAAAGTATAAAATAAATTTCGTCACATTTCACAATGGTTTATTGGGGGGGAGTGAACAGTAACCCAGAAGCTGGGTAGTGAGATTATTGATATGTCAGAATGAGGTGTCAACAGATGAGATCTGTGTTGACAGATATACCCGTCAATGATATTATCCAGTTATAGTCAGCATATTTACAGATCGGCTTGCAAGGACAAATTCTGATAGATAGGGAAAGATGTACAATGGTGGAGAAGATAAAAAAACATCAACGGCCATTTCTGATTGGCTTGATCGTCATTTGTATGGGAATCATGGCTCTCGGCATAGTTTGCTATCTTGAAAAAATAGAGGACAGACTAAAGGACGATTCGATGCAGGATGTTATGGAAATAACTATGCAGCAAAGACAGGCTTTCGAGAGTTTTATCTCTGGAGACCGGGAGCGGCTGCACAGCTATGCGGAATATTTTGCTGAGAGTGAAGGCATTACAAAAGAAGCTGTCCAGGAGCGGCTGGAAATGTTCAAGGACATGGATTCGGTCTATTCCGTCATTTGTCTGGAGGAAGGCTGGTCCTGCAGTAATGTTTATGAGGATATGCATCAGCTGGACGTGGAGCAGCTGGATTTTTTCCGTAGCTTATCTGGCAGCTGGATCTGGGATAACTATATCGGCATTTTTACCGATGTTCCAATGTTCGGCTGCTATGAAACCTTCACTTTTCAAAATGGACACAGTGGTCTGGTTCAAAAAGCCTATGAACGCAGCAAGGTTCTGGAAACCTTTACCCTCTCGATCTATGACGGTCAGGGATTTGGATACATTTTGAATTCGAAAGGAGATATCCTGCTGCGGTCTGTTCCGATGAGCAGTATTCAGAATTTCGATAATGTTTTTGACGCGCTCTCAGATACCCACAGTCCTAAGGCTGATATTGACGCTTTCAGGGCGTCGCTGGAGGCACAGGAGACGGGTAGCATCGTCTTTAGTGGAGACAATGGCAGCTTTATTTATACCTTTGCCCCCATCGAAAACGCGGATGGCTGGTATATACTCTCCATCGTTCCGGTGGATGCCATTCAGAATGAGGCGGATGGTATCCTGCGCGATTCCCAAATGGCGGTGGGGTTATTCGTCCTGATACTGGTTATCTGTTCTGTGTTTGTTTTCCTGGTATGGCACACACAGAATGAGATCAAGGAGAGGGAACAGGAAACCGCCTACCAATCGCAGCTGTTTGATTTGTCTTTTACATATCTCTCACAAAACACAGACGATGTGTACATGATATTTGACCATGATACGGAGAAACTGGAGTACGTCAGCCCCAATCTGGAGCGGGTGCTGGGTATAACGCCAGATGAGCTGATCGGCTATTTCCGGACTGCCGATATGGCTGCCGACGCGGAGGGTACCATCTCTTATTATACAAAGGTCAAAGCCCTGCTTCCTGGTGATATGGCGGAGCCCAGAGATATGGAGCGGATTAATCCCAAAACTGGTGAGCACAAGTATTTTTTGGAAAGTGCTTATTGCGTTGACATTCAGGGCCGTAAAAAGCGGGTGTCCTATCTCTCTAATCGTACCAGGGAACGGAAGATTCAGGATGATTTGGTCGAAGCCTTGCATATGGCTCAGGCAGCCAACGATGCCAAAAGCGCCTTCCTCAGCAGTGTCAGCCATGACATCCGCACTCCCATGAATGCGATCATTGGCTTTTTGGCACTCATGCGGGACGAAGTGGACAATCCCGGCACTGTTATGGAATACAACAGGCGCATCGACGCTGCCAGCCAGCACCTTCTGGGGCTGATCAACGATGTGCTGGACATGAACAAGATCGAGAGCGGCAGTACCACACTGAGCATTTCCGAGATGGATCTGGCTGATGTGATCAACGAGATCAACTCCATTATCCGGCCTCAGTCCAACGCAAGAAACCAGACCTTTGACATTTTTGCATCCCACATGAACTACGAACACCTGATGGGGGATAAAATGCGGATCAATCAGGTCTTGATCAACCTGCTGTCCAACGCGGTGAAGTACACCCCGGAAAACGGAGCCATCCAGTTATATGTGGAGGAACTTCCCCAGGTGGTTAAAAATTACAGCAGGGTTCGATTTACGGTCAGCGACAATGGACTGGGGATGAGCGATGACTATTTGAAGGTAATTTTTGACCCCTTCACTCGGGAGGAGACAAAAATTACCCACGAGATTCAAGGTACTGGTCTGGGTATGGCCATCACAAAAAGCCTGGTAGACCTGATGGGAGGTACTATACATGTAGTAAGTAACGTTGGTGAGGGCAGCACCTTTACTGTGGAGCTGGAGCTGCGCATCCAGGAACGGGAAGATGACCCACACTTTTGGAAGGACTATAATGTCCTCCGAATGATTGTGGCGGACGATGACGAGGAAATCTGCCGCAATATTGTCAAAACCATGGGCAAAGTGGGTGTAGAAGCGGAATATGCCACTGATGGTGAGACTGCCATCAGAATGATGCGGGAAACGCGGGAAGCAGGTCAGCCTTATGACCTTATTCTGCTGGACTGGAAGATGCCCAATTTGAATGGTCTGGAAACCGCCCGGCTCATCCGGCAGAACTACCCGGATAAGATCCCCATTCTCCTTCTCACCGCCTACGACTGGAGCGAGATTGAGAAAGAGGCCGCGGAGATTGGTGTAGATCATTTTATGTCCAAACCATTCTTTATGAGTACTTTTAAAGAGGTGATCAAACGAATCATGGGCAGCCAGAAGAGCCCGAAGCCCGGCCAGTCCGATGTTGTCCGGGATAAACATATTCTGGTGGTGGATGATATTGAGGCCAATCGGCTTATTTTGATTAAGATTCTCAGCTCACTGGGAGCTTTCTGTGATTTTGCTGTCAATGGGCAGGAAGCAGTTGACAAATTCAAAGTATCAAAACCAGGGGATTATGACCTAGTTTTGATGGACGTGCAGATGCCTGTAATGGACGGCTACACTGCTACGCGGACCATCCGCAGCAGCGGGCACCCCTCGGCTAAGTCAGTGCCCATCATCGCCATGACCGCCAACGCTTTTGTGGACGATGTGCGTGAGGCCATCGAATCGGGCATGGACGCGCACATTGCCAAGCCTGTTCAGATCAACAATCTGAAGGCTACCATCCAGCAGGTGCTGGACAACAAGTCAAATCAGTCTGAGGCATAAGATCTGGCAGTGCCCATTATATCATGTTCCGTTTGGAATGGGCATTCGTAAACGTCTATATGGAAATGTAAATCGCTTAATTGATACAAAGAACAGGAACAAAATATCGGAGAAACCGCAGAAATATGAGGCTTTCGGCACATGGGGCGTGACCGGAAGCCCTTATTGTTTTGCGGACCATAGGGGGAGTGTGAAAGAAAAGTTTAACTTATCTTTGCGTGTATGCTCGGCACTTTCCCGGATGCAGAGGATTCCACGAAGTGGTAAACTAAACTTGGATACGGAGGGGTTATAATTAACCCCCCATTTGAAATGGGGTTGCTAACTTTGAAACTGTTATAAAGAAAATAAAGGATATTGTGCCAAATAATTAAAAAACATTTAGCAGAATAGACATTCGATAGAATCCCTGCTTTTTGTGTGGAAAATTAGGTTGATTATTTTGTCATAAATAAAGACTTTATGTTATATGTGATATATAATGAATACAAATTATTCGTTAAACATGCCTTTAGCGAATAGTTACTTCTACATACCCCACCATGGTATGCCATACATCCTATCCGTAACTAATCGCCAAAGTCCCGTTTTTCAAACAGTTAAAGGGCGGAAAAACAACTTCGGGAGAATGTAGTGTTGTTTTCCAAAAACTATTCGAAAAACTCATTGCCTTTTGCGAATAATTGTTTTTGGGTTCTTTATTGAACTGGTTATAATATCTAGCGCCAAGATTTTTGAAAACCACACCATTCTTAAGAATATAATAAATCGCTATCAGAATGGTGTGGCAACGGCAAAAAACGACAGAAATCCACACTGTCGTTTTTTATTTCTTCTGCATAGTTTCTTACTTGTCAGTCTCTCTATTCACATAAAGGAAACCTGACATTTTATTATTTTGTAGAAATATACTATCCAAATAAATCTGTTTAACAAAGAAAATTTATAAAATATAGAAGTATTATATTATCACATCTACAAATATTAAGGATGATTTGGAGTTCCCTCATATTCTGAAGAAGAACCGTTTGAGTAAGTTATTTTGATCATTGCCAATATCTTCTCACCTCCAAATTTGAAGTAAGGTGAATTGAGTGTCTTGGAATATGAGACTCCTGACCTTGGATATACTTCAAAAGAAGATTCATTATAAAGATACTCTCCAAACTGGGTTTGCTCTAACTTGATTGAATAATCCATTTTTACCACTTCCGTAGATTGTGTTGGCAAATATGTATATTTGGCAGTCATACTATTAAACTTCACTTTCAAATCCGAAAGAGTAGGATCCGAATATGTCCATGTAATACTTACAACATTACTTGCAGCCACACCATACGTCTGCCCAGAAGCAGAAACATTGCCATTTAATGTAGTTGATGCAACCAATGTTTCTTCCTTGTCTTCGTAGTTCACTCCGTTTATTTGCTTTGTACTAATTGTTTTGGAAATCATTATATAGGCCTGTTCACAACTATCCGATTCCAAATCTGATATTCTCGCAGAGTCACTCTGCGGAATATGTAGTGTTATTTCATCTGCCCCGCTACACATTGCAACAATCGTTTGTTTCGCTTCTTCCGTCAAATATTCACATTCAAGAACTTTGCTAACTAGATTTCCATCGGCACTTTCAGACGCCTTTACAATAATCTGTGAAAATCCTAATACCAGTATTAACATAATTGATAAAGAAGCAATAATTTTTAAAAATTTCATTTAAACTTTCTAATATATCTTATAACTTAATGATTCATACTTCTATATTTTCAAATCACAGTCCCAAATTTTCCCAAAGACACATTTTAACCGCATATAATTCTACCTTGCAGCGATACGTTTCTTCTGACTGAATACCTGATACAGTGACATCCATGAGCAGTGTCTCCTGCTTCAATGTCGCTCCTTCGTCCCCTGTCACAGCATTGTACGATTTTGTCATCAGGTCAAATTCCTCCTCTGTCAGCGTTTCCATCTTCCATGCGTCGCACCAGTAAGCTTCATTAAAATAATCTGGATTCGCCTTTTTTAGATCTCTTTCCATCTGTGTACTTCCGCCACGGGGAGATAACTCCCCATAAAAGTCCGCCAGCTTTTCTACTACAGACTCTTTTGTGGTTTTATCCATTGTCATTTCAATCGTTGCCAGTCCACCGAATCCGTCTTTCTTCTCGCCGACATACAAGACAAAACCAGAACAGGCTCCCAGCCCACATTTTACAGGGGTACCATATTCATATGTCATGCATATACCATTTCCGTATTCATATGCCGCCTCTAACGTCGGATTTCCCAAAACTTCTTTGATCTCATCGGTACTCATTCCCCAATTTAATTTTCCGTCACCTACCGGTATATTCTGACAACTGTACCATTCTTTTTTATTGCCACAGGCCGTACACAATATTACCAGCACAAGCAAATGTCCGTATATCGCCAGCTTTCTCAGATATTTTTTACTCTGTATCATCCTCACTCCTCTTCTTATAACCTAAAAATTTTTTAGCATGACTTTACACCACTTTACAACTTTTCATGATTCTTATCTGATAAGAATTAAATTTACTATAATCCTTGAAAATATTGGTTTTCCAGACTTAATAGGTGCAAATTTTGCTATAGGATACAATACAATGTCATTAAGTTAAGCTGAACAGGAGCAGTGTATCTTGATACAATAGTACAC
>CAMWLV010000206.1 GCA_947175175.1 uncultured Lachnospiraceae bacterium | reverse complement strand
CATTTAACCACTAAATTTCGCAGAATTACCTGTTCTGCGAAATTTAGGTAAAAAAATCTAAAAATTCTTTATTTTTAATTTTCTATTTTTTATATCGACATTAGTCTATCACGTTTTAACCCAAATGACAATTCTTTTTTCAAAAATTTACACCCAAAACGAATTAGAAAGAAATGGAAGCTGATTATTTTGGTCAAAAAAGACTGGAATATCAGCTTTTTTTAATGGTCAGATTTGTGGTCAAAAAATGAACAATAAATGGTTTACGATTAAACTATTGAGGCTGTTTTTGTGGTCATATTTATGGTCAGTTAAGAAGAAGATCTTTATCTATCAGCTTTTCAGATCGTTTCGCAGAACAGGTAATTCTACGAAAATCTCAGATAACATCAACAATTCCAATATGCTTTAAACAAACTATCTTCTCCATTTATTCATATCAGTTATTTCCACCCAGTTTTTGCCAAAACCATAATGAAGTCCACCGGTATTCGCCAGTGATGGAAGATCAAGTTCATTATCCTTCACAATTCTCTCTTGACCTTGCCCCTGGGACATAGTTTATACTTTATAAAAAGGAATTTTCAAGAAATAGCCTGCTATTCTGACAATTGCTTTGCGACTTCTAAAAGATTTCCAATTGATAACGAAAGGTCCTTTCAAATGACTTTAAAGAATAAGAAATACACATCAACTGACACAATGCGATTCGCATTTGAAGCGTCACCGGTCTGTACGGTATTTCACACGCTGCTGCCGATTGTGCAATCCATCATGCAGACGGCAATAACAGCCATAGCCACTGCAAATTTTGTAGACACTGCGACCGCAATACTGAATCACACACGATCATATAAAGACATCTATCCAGCATTGGTGCTGGTGTTGATCACATTAGGATTTGTCAACACAATAGGCGCCGCATCCAGATTGGCAGCGGCGAAAGTAAACGTCAATCTTCAGCGCAGTTTAAAGCCAGCTATTGTAAAGACTTCCGCAGCTTTTGACTATAAACATATCGAGAATGAAACGAGCTGGGAGTTGATCTCACGCGTATCCAGAGATCCCGTGAAGGCAATTACAGACGGTGTTGATGCTATTATACAGTTTTCCCAGATCATCGTATCGATTGTTTCGGTGTTTGCTTTGATCGTATCACAGGTATGGTGGGCTGCCTTGATTATCTTTTCCTTTTCTGTACCGATGTTTTGGCTTTCTATGAGAGCAGGAAAAAAGAATTATCAGGCAGAGCGTGACGCTGAAAAATTCAACAGGCGCACAGAATATCTGGGAGAAGTGCTGACTGGACGCGAGTACATCGATGAACGTACTTTATTCAGGTATGGCGATGCGGTCAACCGCATATGGCAGGAACATTATGAGGCAGGGAGAAGACTGCAGATTAAGGTGACTGCCAAAAACTTTATGATTTCGAAGGGATCGAGCATGTTATTAGCGCTGATCTCCTTGTTGGTCGCATTGACATTGATTGGTCCTGTTGTAGATAGCCAGATGACAGCAGGTATGTTCATGGGTATTGTCAGCGCTGTATTTGGCATGATTCAGAAGCTTGGCTTTCAGATGTCACGCTCCCTTGAAAATATTTCACGCGCTGGTGAATATATGAAAGACCTGAGTGAATTTGCTGTATTGAGTAAGACAGAGAATGCATTGACAAAGCCTGATGCTGTCCCTATTCCAATCGATTCTTTGGAATTTTGCAATGTACGTTTCTGCTATCCTAACAGCAATGAATACATATTAGATGGATTATCTTTCCAATTGGAAGCAGGACGCCATTATGCTTTTGTTGGGAAAAACGGTACCGGCAAGACGACCATCACCAAACTTCTGACCGGATTATACACAGAATATGAGGGCGAGATCTTCATAAATGGCAAAGAACTCCGCAGCTATCCAATCAGTACGATCAAGGCAATGTTTTCCATTGTGTATCAGGATTTTGCAAAATATTTCATTCAACTAAAGGATAACATAGCGCTCGGTGATGTGCATTCGACGGGCAAGGAAGCAGAAGCTGCCCACGTGGCGGGACTGGATGAAGCAATCGGCAAATTAGAGAATGGCCTCCATACTCCTCTGGGAAAAATATTAAAAGGCGGTCAGGATATCTCTGGTGGACAGTGGCAGCGTGTCGCCATTGCCAGGTCACTGGTCAGCCGCGCTCCAGTCAGAATACTTGATGAGCCGACGTCTGCCCTTGATCCAATCAGCGAGAGTAATCTGTATCGTGATTTCGAAAACCTAATGTTAGGAAAAACCACCATATTTGTCAGTCACCGTCTCGGCTCCACCAAGTTGGCAGATGAAATCCTGGTCATCGATGGCGGAAAAATCACAGAACACGGAACACACGAGTATCTTATGGAAAAAAATGGTCAATATGCAGAGATGTTTGAGGCGCAGAGGGAGTGGTATCAATGAGTACACGATCGATGAATACAAAAAGGACGAAGTATCATTTATTACAGGTTATCGTGAGAATTATTCCTATACAGATCAAGTCGGCTCCCTGGAATTGTCTGATCGAGAATTGTCTGGCAGTTATGAATGGCTTATCATTTGCCCTGTCTGTTGTGGCAACACAGTATTTGTTTGACGTGATTGCCGATGCGGCAGTTGGTAAAGCAGGTTACAGGGAATGTGTTATTCATCTGGTAATTCTTGCCGCGGTTACTTTTGGACAGCAGATGATCAATGGTATTCAAAACTTTCATGGTATTGGTGTCCTTTTGCCGAAATCAGCCGGAAGACTCACAGAACGTATCCACAAAAAAGTCATGTGCATCGATCCTGTCACATTTGAAGATACTGACTTTCTCGATGATCTGAACAAAGCCAAAGAAGGTGTCAGGGCAATCACGATGTTCTGTATGCTCGTGTTTGCATGTGTAAGCTTTTATGGAATCTATTTTATTGTCATTGGTACCTACCTCTTCCGATTAAAGCCACTGCTGATCCTAACGCTGCTTCTGGCATTTATTCCTGCAATGCTGGCGCAAACGGTTCATATCAGGATATTTGCTCATTTGGAAGAAGAGAGCGCACCGCTGCGCCGTGAGTGCGATTATTACCAGAAAGCGATATGTGATCGCGAATATTTCAAGGAAACCCGTATTCTGGGCGCTTATCAGTTCTTTTATCAACTGTTTGATGATACAATGAAGGTACTGACTGGTAAGATGTGGAAGGCAGAATACAAGACTGCACTGCTGCAGCTGATGTTGGATTGCACCACATTTGCAGGAATGGCAGCTTCTGCTTATATGCTGTTTCATGCAACGATGTCTGGTGAGATCACCGTTGGTATGTTTGCGGCCGTATTTGCCGCCTTGACGCAGATCTTTGCCATTATGCAGGAAGTTGTCAGGCAGCATATGGGCAACATGAACAGAGACATTGGAAAAGTTGTCAACTTTATTCGTCTTCTCGATCTGCCGGAACGGGCTGGCGAGGAAGGAGCATCTGATCTGGCAAAAGGCATTGCGGCTGAAAATGTCAGCTTCTGTTATCCTGGCAGAGATACACCTTCCATAAAAAATGTATCTTTGAAGATCGCAGCTGGTGAGACAATTGCGATTATCGGAGAAAACGGTGCAGGCAAGAGTACACTTGTACGTCTGATGACCGGAATTTATCGCCCGACAGAAGGAATTGTGTTGATCGGCGGCCTAGACACTGCCAGATATTCCTCTTCTTCTGTACTGAAAGAAATCTCTGGCGTATTCCAAAAGTACCAGCGATACAAAATGTCATTGAAGGAGAATGTTGCTATAAGCGACTTTGCGATTGAAGCAGATTCAGATAAGATTCTGTCAATATTGAATGACACCGGATTTGAAAAAGACAATATCCAGTTAGAGGATATGCTTTCACCGGAATACGGAGGCATTGACATTTCCGGCGGACAGTGGCAGAGGGTTGCGATAGCGCGCGGATTGTACAGGGAAAACGGTTTTATCGTTTTAGACGAACCGACATCTGCGATCGATCCTATTGAAGAAACAAAGATCTATAAGCAGTTTGCCCGTTTGGCAGAGGGGAAAAGCGCATTGATCGTGACACACCGCATCGGTTCCGCGAAGCTGGCAGACCGCATTGTTGTGATGGATGCTGGCAGGATTGTCGATATAGGGACACATGAAGAATTGATCGCCCGCCCCGGACAGTATGCAAAGATGTGGGAAGCACAAGCACAGTGGTATGAAAGAGCTTAGGAACGATTAAATGGAGGATATGTATGAAAGATGATCTTATGCTGATTGGAGAAATTGCAGCCTTTTTCGGAGTTTCCAGAAAGGCAATCCGCTTATATGAAAAGAAAGGTATCATTAAACCAGTCAAGGTAGATGTCGAGACTGGGTATCGTTACTACTCGGCAGAACAAGTACAGCAGCTCAATACACTGTTAGAGTTAAAAGCGTTAGGTTTTTCTCTCGATGAGATCAAAATGATCCTTGACGGGAAAACTGCGAAAGAGTCCTTGCTTGCAATGCTTGAAAAGAAGCATCAGGCATGGCAGAAAGCAATGAATTCCGCAAAATATAAGGCGGAATGTCTGAATAATATTATCAGCAATGTACAAAGTTCCCAGCCAGCAGAAAAGATTACAGAGATGACAGAGGAGGAACGGGCGTGGCTTCTGGTAAAAATGGTATGCGTTGAAGATATCAGTGTCCGGCAGGCTTTGAGTGAAGCATTGTGGGTGTAATACACCCACAATTTCTTTCTTCTGCTCAACAGGGACCTTTCCCAGCTCTTTCATCAGACTGGAAATATGGCCCTTCTTGCTGAAAAAGGACAGCCTCAGCTCCTCCAAAGTCTTCGTGTCCTTGACATCGGCTAATTCAATATTAAACTTTTGTTTTAATTCCTGCATTTTGGTCTTTATATGAACCTCCTTTATAAATTGAGTGCATAATGTGTGCATAATAAAAAACCCATCCACAAGGGACGAGGTTCATCGCGGTACCACCCTATTTCAGAGCAGAACACTACTCCAATCTCTATGGCTTTAATGCAGCTCCTACATCCATCTTATAGTCATTTATAATCAAATAACCTTTCGATGGCTACTCCTGTGCTGAAATTTCAATAATAGTTTCCTTTTTCTGCTCCCAGCCGATGACAGAAAATCTCTGTGAGGAAATCATATTATCTATTAGGAACTTTTTTCTTGGGAACGAAGTTCTCAGGAAAAAAATTTCTTACACACATTCAACGTATTTGTATCACCATAACACAAATTTTTAGCCAATGCATCTACTAATTGTTTTTATGCAAATTTTTGTTTGACAGGTACGATTTTCATTGATATGATAGTGCTGGAGGTAATGTCTATGTCAGAAAATATTGAAAATTCGAAAGAGTATATGAAAGAGATTTTTAGTTATGTGACACTGGTGCTGGGGGCGATGATCGCTGCTTTTTCCATTGAAGAATTTCTGGTTCCATGTACAATCCTGGATGGAGGGGTCGTAGGAATCTCGATTATGATCAATAATCTTAGCAGGATTCCTCTGGGGGCACTGACTCTGGCACTCAACTTTCCGTTCCTGATCGTCGGTATGCGGAAGCTGGGAACCAAATTTATTGCCAAATCTGCAATTGCCATGGTGACATTTTCAAGTTTTCTGGGAATATTTGCGCCGCTTACGGATATGACACGAGATTATCTGCTGGCTGTGTGTTTCGGAGGAGTGTTTCTGGGAATAGGCGTGGGGCTCGTTATTCGCTCCGGCGGCTGCCTCGACGGAACGGAGACGGTGGCAATCTTTCTGAACCGGCGTTTTAATCTTCCAGTGGGACAGACGGTTCTTTTCATCAATATCGTGATCTATACGATCGCAGGTTTTTTGTTTGGATTTGACCGGGCCATGTACAGCCTGCTGACATATTTTATCACGTCGAA
>CAMWLV010000205.1 GCA_947175175.1 uncultured Lachnospiraceae bacterium | reverse complement strand
GTAACAAAAAGTGTATATATGGGCATGAGCAAAAATCAAACACGATATATATAGTGGAAATCATGCGCCAAAATGCTTGCCCTTTAGCATTTTGTTTGCATAAATGTTGCTGTTCACACCAAAAAAAGTATAAATATGCAAAACGCAGTAGGGGTGCGAACAGTAACCTATATGAAATTGTATAAAGCATTTTATCACAAATAGCACTTGTTTCTACTATAACAATTGTGCTATTATAGTAATAACAACAAACTTTTCCACTTCTTAATGATGTCTTTTGTGAAATGTGGTTAAGGAATTCTGATAAAAGAGGTGTATATAGACTATGCATATAGCAATTTGTGACGATAATGTGGCAGACCGCAAGCACTTGGAGCGGCTGCTTTCGAGGGAGTCCGACAAGCGCGCCGGCACGCCAAACATTCTGTATGTGGACTCTTATGGCGAAAAGATGCACTTTCTCGCCAATCCATTGAAATACAACCTGATTTTCATGGACATGAGCTCAGAGCCCGGCATCGTGGAATTTATCATTGAACACTTGAATGCAATGGGTTATCATGCCCCGCTGGTACTGTACTCAGACAAGATTGATTATACCCAAATTCCCAATCTTCCAGACTATGTCGTGCACGCAAAGAAGCCGTATATCCCAGATCCGCTTCCAGAGTTTTTGGCATTGGGCGATGCGAACGTTACCGGACATGTTGTCACTGTGGCAGTGCACACGAACTCCATCATCAACCATGTGCCCAAATATACAATCATGTATGCCTTTGAAGAAAATAACACATGCAGCCTGTATCTGACTGATGGTACATCAATCGCTGTCGACGAAAAGATTGACGAACTCCGCCAAATCTTTGAACCATTTGAAGAATTTGCGCGCGTGAACCAAAACACCATTGCCAATTTTAAATATGTAACTGCCGTTATTCCTGCCATACTCGAAATGCAGGATGGCAGGGAACTGCGGATCCCTATCATGCGCTATCGGGAATACAAATTACTAAAACAGAAAATGGATGAACTTGATTAGTTCATCCATTTTCTAATGCTATATCGTCACGATCACGCCGCCTTCATTAGCGTACATACTGCTCACGCCAGCTGTATCCAGGATCAACGTCTCCTTAAAATGCAGTTTTTCTTCAATATGTCTGCGCACGCACTCAGCTGCTTTGGGATTATTGCAGTGCGTGATCATCAGCCGCTTGCTCTCAGAATGTACAGCTTCTTCAATCGCCGTATCTGCCATTCTCGTCAGCGCCTTCTTCATGCCGATTCCCTGTCCAAGCTGAATGATACTGCCATCGTCGGCCCCCATCACGGGCTTAATATTGAGTGTCGATGCCACAAGCGCCTTGACACCAGAGAGACGTCCGTTTTTCCGAAGTGTATCCAGGTTTTCCAACACAAAATAGGTGTTCATCTCCTTGACAAACTGCGCAATCTGCTCTGTGATCTCCGAAAAGGACAGTCCTTGCTCCTCCAGCTCCATAATCTTAAAAACAATCTGCGTCTCACCACAAGACGCCGACCTAGAGTCAACCACATAGATGTCCTTTTCACCATATTTTTCATGATACAGGTTCTTTCCGAGCACTGCGCTGTTGTGACTTCCGCTGAGCTTTGAGGACAATGTGACGACATACACATGCTCCGCTGTGGTCTCGTATGCCTTCTGATACCGCTCTGGCGATGGGCAGGCTGATTTTGGACACTCTGAACAGGCAGCCACGGCGTCAAGAAACTCCCGCTGGTTAAAATCTTTGTTATCTTCCTTTTCATACCTGTCCCCTACAATCAGTGTCAGTGGTACTAGCTCAAACCGCTCATCCTCTCTGAGCTCCTGTGGAAGTTCACAGCAGCTGTCAACAACTATTTTATATTTCATCATTCTCTACCTTTCAAATTCTTTTATACCATTTTATATAGTTTCGATAACTATGTACCATAATATCACATAACACCTAATTTGAAAAGGACTTTTTACAAATGCTTGAAGTTTCCGCAAAATGACATTATAATAAAAAACTATGAATGAAAAAGGAGACGCCTATGATCGCATTAGAAATAAAAGGAACCAAAAACATTATGAACGCACTGCTCATATCTGGGCAGTTTGACTCTTTTCTGGTGGAGGAAGCAGTCATCACGACTTTCAACACCTTTCACATTGACGGACACCTCGTAAAAGAATTTTACAACAGCGAGGAATTGGAGGAGTTTGAAAAGATTCAGAAATCATCTGTATTTTCCTGCTGGAATGATATCCGTCCAGTCTGTTTTCAGCTAATCAAGGGAAAGAAAACGCCTGTTTCTTTTAAGGTCGTGCTTCACGCCACACCACAGCTGATTGAAAAAATAGCTGCAAATCCAGAATGCGGAGTTGCAGCCAACCTGATTCGTTCCCTTGTCCTCAATATCCGTTATGATAATGGCAAAGTGACCTGTATCACGGGAAGCGCCTTCACAACCTTTATTATGGACAAAAGCATCGATCGCTTATGGGACGCTTATGTGCGTCAACTTTTGTCCAGTTTTGGATTGGATTTCGAGGAGATTTAGTTTCCTTGCAAGCCATTACGCTAAGTATAACAGTAGTTGTGCTAAATATAACAACAGTTACGCTAAGTATAACAGCAGTTGTGTCAAACATAACAGCAGTTATGCTAAGTATAACGACAGTTATGCTAAGTATAACGACAGTTATGCTTTTGTTACTTTAGAGTGGAATACAAGGCTTGCAAGATATCCAAAGATCAGTGCTGCACTGCATCCTATGGCACCATTTGTAAAACCGCCCTTGAACAGCCCGATAAATCCATCCTTGTCGATTGCCTCTTTCACGCCCTTCATGAGGATATTCCCATATCCAAGAAGCGGAACATTGGCGCCCGCGCCCGCATACTCCGCAAAGGGTTCATACCACCCAAAAAAGCTGATCACCGCTCCAGTACAGACCAGGAGTACCATCACACGCCCGGGCAGCATCTTCGTGCGATCCAGGAATATCTGTGCAAGGGCACAGATCAGTCCTCCAACCCAGAATGCATTGACATAATCCATCATAAAAACCACATACCTTTCCAGAAACTGTGCTTACCTGTCTATTGCTTCACAGCTCCTTGTTTTTCTCAGGATTAGTATGTGGCTTTTTTCGTTTTTTATGTTTTTCAATCGGCTTTTTTCTATTTAAGTCTTTTCGACAGCTCTGTAACAATCTCACGGATATTTTTATGATCACATTCTACCGTGATATTCGCATATTTTTCGTATAGCGGAACCCTCTCCTCATAAAGCTCCCGCAGGGTCTCGCCCTCCCTGAGCACAACCCCCCGCTCTGTCAGATCACCAAGACGTTCCTCAATGCTCTCATAAGGCAGCTTCAGATAGCAAACCATCGCAATACTTTTCAAATGCTCCATGGCATGTTCACTGTAAACAGCGCTCCCTCCTGTCGCGATCACTGCCGCCTTGGGATTCAGGGAGGCATTCACACGGGCTTCTATTTCCAGAAAACCGTCCATGCCTTGCTCCTCGATCAGCTCATGAAGCTTTTTCCCCTCCTGCTCCTGTATCACCAGATCAGAATCAAGAAAGGACATCCCCATATTTTTTGCAAGAACTACGCCGGTCGTGCTCTTCCCGACGCCGGGCATGCCGATCAGCACTACATTTTTCATTCTCAAGGCTCTCAACTCCCTGTATACACCATGCATCCTTAATCACCAAGATATGCGATAACCTCAACTTCACAGAGCACTCCCTTGGGCAGATCCTTTACTGCTACACAGCTTCTTGCGGGATTTTGGGTAAAATACTTCGCATACACCTCGTTAAATGCCGCAAAATCAGCAATATCTGCCAGAAAACAGGTCGTTTTTACCACATTGTCATAGGTCGCATTTGCCGCTTTCAATATTTCCCCCACATTGACCATGGACTGCTCCGCCTGTGCTGTGATTCCCTCTGCTTCCACATTCCCTGTCGCCGGATTGATGGGAATCTGACCTGACGCATACAGGAAATCCCCTGCGATAACAGCCTGTGAGTATGGTCCGATCGCTGCCGGTGCCTTGTCTGTACTAATTTTTTTCATGATAATAGCTCCTCCTTTTCATTTTCAATCCAAGAAGAACGCTGCCCTTTGCGTTCTTCCAGTATGAAGGGAATTTCTAAGTCTGTATCCTTTACAGCCTTAGAAGTTCTCTTCACACTTTATACTTCTGGCTCGTCAAACTCCACAGTGACATAGTAGCCTCTCGTATTCTCCTCCACAGAAACTACAATGCCGCTCTTCGACTGCAGCCTGTCCCGAAACGGAATATTACCCGACATGGCAACTGCCGGATTGATGGTATAGTAATAATTGCTTGGCAGAACACCCTCGGTGACAGTGACCGTATCGCCCTCTTTCACCTGACCGGGACGTTCCATCTTAAAATCCATCTTGCGCATGCATATCACTTCCCCCTATATCATCTTGTGCTGATATGCCAAAAAAGTCAAGGAAAAAATCGCCACACGGCGGTGACGATTCAAAATTTTCCTGTTTCATAAAACGATATCCACCCTTGTATTCATCGGTTTCACAGGCTGTTTTGAGTTGACCATAAATACGGTGCGCGCACTGTTACGGTAAACAGCAGCATCGCTTACGCTGCGTGTCAGATCTGATATTTTCTGTGACAACTGAATACAGTTATTCTTGGTAACAATAGTATTTCCACCATTCAAGCGGTTTAATTCATTGGTGAGCTTCTCAATCTCATTATTAAAATTCAGTCTGTCCGAAATAGAAAAATGGCCGTTGATGACCTGACTAGAAAGCCCTTCCATCTTCTTCATCATGTCCTCAATCTCTGCCTCGCCTGTGAATCTTTCCTCACCCTCACCGCTCTCTTCCTCATCCGTTTCCTTCTCTGCCTGTTTTTCCAACTGCAGGCTTCTCTTGAGACCAGCTGCCGATATAGAAATCATAACTGACTGTTCCTCGAGCTCCTGATTCTCCTCAGAAACAGTGCTGCTTACCTTCATCGCATGCTGCTGTTCTTTTCCATTTGAACCGGAGTTGTCGATTGCCGCCGCTGCCCTGTTCGTCAAAGCAATGTTCGCACTTCTTACCTCCATAGACGCTCCTTTCCCTTATATATACTGTGCGAGCCCCTTCCTCCACACAGTCTTTCCAAGATAATTATTAAGTCTATTACTTATGGTACTTACTTATGGCATTTACCTATGTTAACTGCCTTATTTAATATATCGTACCTTTTGAATGAAAAATTTAGTCTATTCTCTGAATTTTTTGAACAAAATATGAAATTTATATTTTTTTCTGATTTTCACAAATATCTCCGTTAATTTTCAGACTATTTTATCTATTGAACACTACACAGCACAGCCTTAGCTATTTAATTATAAATTTTCAAGAATCAATCGCTTCAATTATTACCCCATGTGCAATACCTGGTACATTTTGTCCCTCATTGAACGATGTCTTGTTGAGCAGCGCTCCCGTTGGCACAAATAACACACGTTTCCATTCTCCTTTTGCAAGTTTTGGCAGTATATGAGCAGACAGTACAACCGCGGAACAACCACAGCCACTCCCTCCTGCATGCACATCCTGTTTCTCTGTATCATAGATCAACAATCCGCAATCATAATGCCTGTCACTGATATCGATTTTCTCCTGTGACAACAGACTAAATAGCGCCTGTTGTCCGACACTGCCGAGATCTCCGGTAAAGATTGCATCATAGTCCTGCGGTTTTCTGCCAAAATCTTTCAGATTTGTCGCAATTGTCCACGCCGCGGCCGGCGCCATTGCACACCCCATATTAAAAGAATCCTTGATGCCAAAGTCCTCTATCCGCCCTACCGTAACGCCTGTTATGCCTATTCTTTTCTGGTATTTTCCCTCATATTCATTTTTGATGGTTTTCCCGGATATCGACTTGCTTGATGCGTTTACATTCTGCAGCAGG
>CAMWLV010000204.1 GCA_947175175.1 uncultured Lachnospiraceae bacterium | reverse complement strand
GTGGAGCCGGTTTCTGATGAATATGTATTTTATTGGTCAGGAGTTGAGGTATGTGCAGTGCGTCAAGAGCTGTGTGTGGATGTGTCATCGGATCTTGGACAACAGATTACAGAGGCATGTGGGCGGTAAATCAGCCATTGTATATTTGACAGATTGGCAGGGAGCATTTAGAATATTGTTACAATAGAAAAATGAGCAATTTAAATTAAATGATACAGAATACAAAACAGAAGCATTGATACAATTTATTGAAGATACTATTGAGGCAGATAGGAAGATTAACAGGCATGAGAATAGATATTCCAATTATATTGTTGATTTAGTAGTGAATAGAATAAAAGACTATTCACCGCAACAAGTATTGAAAATGTGTGAGAAGATATACATAAATTACCAGTTACGACATATTATCAGAAAATCATAGGGAAAGAAGTGTAAAATGCTTAATAGAAGATCAAATCGAGTAAAAATAGTTTTGTCATGTCTCCTGTTGGGGATTATTGTAGCAGCAGGATTCTTGTTTCTGCGGTTTCGTGGCAGTGTGATCGTGAAACCAAATCAGTCAGAGCTGATTTCAAGTGAAGTGATTACATATCGGCAGGATGATGAAGCATGGTCGGCGGACATGCTTGGCGATTCGCGTTTTACAATGAAATCCTCCGGCTGTCTTGTGACTTGCATCGCGTCAGCGGTTAGTATGGAAACTGGCACTCAGATTACGCCAGGTGCGCTAAATGAAATCTTTTCAGAAAATCAGGTATATGACAGTGAGGGGAATGTCCAGTGGGCGATGATTGAGAAGATCGAAGGATATTCCGCAGATGTTTTTCAGGAGGTATCGGAAACAGAGATTGCGCAGTGCCTTGTGTTTGGACATTATCCGATTGTGCGTGTGCGGATGTGCGGACTGGGGAATTTTCATTATGTACTGATTGTTGGCATAGCGGATGGGGAGTACGTCTGTATGGATCCATTGGAGAACAGTTTGACAAAATTATCCCACTATCTGAACAGAGTGTATGCGGTGCGGGTGGTGTCTGCAAATTAGATTACGATAAATATTTATTCAAAAAATTTCCAGAAAAAGTTGTTCGATTCGGAAAAAAGGTTTATAATGTTATATAAGGCAGCCGTGCAGAAGGAATTAATCGTATATACTCATTAATAAGCCAAAAAAGGACATGCTGTAAATGACAATATAGGGAGAATACCTTGGCATGGCGAAATAGCATATAAACATATAAAATGGAAATAATAGTGCGCAGATACTTAATGCGAAGAAGGAGGTTCCCATGATAAGAATCGGAATGTTAACAAGTGGCGGTGACTGCCAGGCGCTCAATGCGGCAATGCGCGGCGTGGCAAAGGGATTGTTCAATGCGGGCAAGGAAGTAGAGCTGTTTGGTTTCCTTGACGGCTACAAGGGACTGATCTACGGCAAGTACAAGATGCTCTCCCCGTCAGATTTCTCAGGAATTCTGACAAAGGGCGGTACAATCCTTGGAAGTTCCCGTATGCCGTTTAAGAATATGCGTGAGCCGGACGAAAACGGGTTGGACAAGGTGGAGGCAATGAAGCACAATTATTACAAGCTCAGCCTTGACTGTCTGGTAATCCTTGGCGGTAATGGTACGCACAAGACTGCAAATCTCCTGCGAGAGGAAGGGCTGAATGTCGTTACGCTGCCAAAGACGATTGACAATGACCTCTGGGGAACTGACATGACGTTCGGATTCCAGAGTGCTGTTGATATCGCGACACAGTGTATCGACCAGATCCACACGACTGCCGCATCGCACGGACGCGTATTTATCGTGGAGGTAATGGGGCACAAGGTAGGATACCTGACACTCAATGCAGGTATGGCAGGTGGTGCGGACATTATCCTGATACCAGAGATACCATATGATATCAATAAGATTATCAAGGCAATCAAAAAGCGTTCCGAGCGGGGAAGCAAGTTTACCATTCTTGCGGTAGCAGAAGGCGCTATATCAAAAGAGGTGGCCGCACTTTCGAAGAAAGAATTTAAGAAATACATGGCAAACTACAAATACCCAAGTGTTTCCTATGAGATTGCTGAGAAGATCAAGGAAAAGAGCGGTATGGAGGTGCGTGTCACGGTTCCTGGGCACACACAGAGAGGAGGTAGCCCGAACTCTTATGACAGAGTGTTTGCAAGCAGACTTGGCGCAGAGGCGTCCAAACTGATTCTCCAAGGCGAGTATGGCTACATGGTGGGCTATCAGAACAGAGAGGTTGTCAAAGTGCCTCTTTCGGATGTGGCAGGCAAGCTTAAGATGGTAGACCCGGATTCAACGATCATCGAGGAAGCAAAGATGTTAGGCATCAGTTTTGGTGATTAGACAAAAGTATAAAGCAAGAACCCATTGACCGTGATTGAGGCAATGGGTTCTTGCTTTTATGCACAGGGGTGTATAAGGAAATTAGCAGCTTTGCTGTATGTACCCCGTGCGGCGAGTAGGGAAAAGGGCATTCCCCTGCTCGATTGAATATGCCGTTGTGGCTACTGTCCATTCGCTATCGTCTTATTGATCATAGTAGAAGCGTCCAGCTTGTAAAATGTCGGAGTGGAATTGGTGGTTACGTACCATACAATCTCCCCGTTATGGAGAACTGGCTGGCAGTCGGACAATGCTGCATCAGCTGTGGCGATAGCACCGATAGAGCCGCCGTCCGTATATCTGGTATAATAGAAAGTGCCAGCTGTATCTGTCCACATTAGATAACCACCGTCAAGACCTGTTGGAGCAAGAATGGGTGTTTGCATTCCGGCAGACTCTGTAATTTTGGTCACTGTGGAGTTCAGACCATTTTTGCTGGTATATCCGATATAGATCTCTCGTGTACCAGAACCACCCACACCATCATAGTTAAATATGGTTACATAGCCATTTGCCGTCTCAGCAAAACCGCCCACAGATGCACCAGTGGAGTTAGCTCCTATTGAACCAGGGAAAGTCAGCAGTGTGCTGTTTTCAACACCACCACTGAATTTGTCACCGCCGCCTTTTGCGCCCTTATACCGCATCAATACAATACTGCGCGGATAGGCATCACCGTGATCCAGAGTAACAATGTTCTTGTTCTGGTCAATGAGCACAAACTGGTTAAACGAATGGCTGACATAGCCTACACTGCTATTCATGACAATGTGGTAGGAATCGGTAAGCGCCATATCACTCTGGCGTAATGCAAGTGTCATATTTGCCTGATGATTTTTTCCGTCACGTGAGGATGCGTACATTTGATGGCAGGTGCGGATATACAGGTAATCGCCGTACTCAGCACAGCGAAGCGAGCCTGAACGAAATGGTATAGTGGTATTGGCGCCGCGAAGGCTTGTCTGTCCCAGGCGTCTCCAGTCCTTAGAATATTTCACGACGCGGATAACTTCTTTGCTGTTGTCCTGAGAGGGATTTTCCTGTCCAAAAATCACAAAATTATAGTTTTTCCCGGCATAAAAGCCTCCCCATATGGATAGCTCCATAGGAATCGTGTAGGTTGCACGCAGGTTGAAACCATTGTCGTAATCTTCCACTACAATCTGACCATTGATATACTCTACTCGTGTAAGACCTCCAATCTGATTTTCGTACAGATGGGATGTGATTGTCTTAGCCCTGTATCCACTGTAGTTCTGGGCATCTTTATTGTAGGATACCGCAGGTGTGAGATTGGAGGGGATCGTAGTGTTGGGAATATTTTCTGCCGCACCTTGATAAGGCTTCACTTTTGCGGGATCAAAGGTCATTATATTATAGGGGGTTCTGCCTTCTCTGGCTCCAGATATGACATAATGTTGGTAGAGCACCTCTGCGGATACCCCTGCCGGGAATGCAGCAGCGATATCGGGATTCTGCTCCAGATACCATTCCGCGTCAAATATGCCGCCGTCAGCCATGTATTCTGGGGCAGCATATACAGGAAAGCTGCTTCCAAAGAGCATGACAGCCAGCGCTGTAATCAGTAGTTTCTTCTTCATTGTTCCTCCATTCTTCTGCCTTATGTGTTGCCTGCATCTGACAAACAAGAAACAGAATATAAATTAAATTGACAAGTTGTATTTATTATAGCATTTTCTTACAGTTTGTCAATGACTGGGGACGTGGGTGAAATTTCAACAGAATATGATTTGAATATTGCCTAAAATGCCGGAGACAGGTATACTATGGATAGAGTTTATTTAGGAGGATGAAGGCATGAAGCCGATGATTTTATGTTATGAAAAATGCACCCCCTGTAAAAAAGCGTTAAAATGGGTGGAAGAGTCGGGGTATGAAGTGACAATACGTCCGATCAAGGAAAAAAATCCAACAGCAGAGGAGTTGAAGCAGTGGCATGAAAAGAGCGGACTGCCATTGAAGCGCTTTTTTAATACAAGCGGAAATCTGTACAAGGAACTAAAGCTGAAGGACAAGCTGCCCGAGATGAGTGAGGAGGAGCAGTACCATCTGCTGTCCTCAGACGGAATGCTGGTAAAACGCCCTCTTCTGGTGTCAGAAGGAGGTATATGTCCAGGCTTTCAGGAGGAGCAGTGGGAGAAAATCTTGAACGCGTAATAGGAGCAGAGAGTGGTTACAGAGGAGTTATACACAGAACTTAAAAAAATTACAGAGGAAGAAGCGCGCATATTAAACGGTGACACGGAGATTGAGAAGGATATCTATATGTCGCAGGAAGCAGATAAGGCGGACGCGTATATTGTCGATGCAAAAAAGCTTCTGGATGCGGGAAAACTGATACAGGTGCGCCCGCACACCCGCTTTGTCCATTTTCCGAAACATACACATAACTATATCGAGGTAATCTATATGTGCTGCGGCAGTACGCATCATTTGATTGACGGGGATGATGTCTGGCTTCGGGAGGGGGAGATGCTCTTCCTGAATCAGAAAGCAGAGCAGGAAATCTATCCTGCATCGGAGAATGATATTGCGATCAATTTTATCATTCTGCCGGAATTTTTTGAATACGTGTTAAGGATGATCGGCGAGGAGAAAAATCTGCTGCGCGATTTCGTGATCGATTGTCTGACAGGGGAGAACGAGGAAGCAGGATATATGCATTTTAAGGTTGCAGGGATTCTTCCGATTCAAAATCTTGTGGAAAACCTGATCTGGTCCATCTGGAATAAACAGCCCAACAGGCGCAGCATCAATCAGGCGACAATGGGGCTATTGTTTCTGCAGCTAATGAACCACATGGAGCGGATGGAGACAAACACAGAAAACCGCAGCAGGCGACTACTTATCGAAGTGTATGCCTATATTGAGGAGCATTACCGTGACGGGGAGCTGACGGAGCTTGCTGGATTGTTAAACTATGATGTGTGCTGGCTTTCGAAGGAAATCAAGAAGAGAACAGGGCGAAATTACACAGATCTGGTTCAGGAAAAACGGCTGAACCAGGCGGCGTATTTATTGCAGAACACTGCGATGTCAGTCATGGATATCGGACTGTCTGTGGGATATGATAATCTAAGTTATTTTCACCGTATTTTTCAGAAACAGTATGGTATGACACCTAGAAAATACAGGGTTGGCAGGGGAATGTGAAATAGCAAGGTTCCGTCTTGTTTCATGGCTTCGTAATCTTCGGCATTTTCTTTGTACCTATCGTATGTAAAATTATAACAGGCTGGTATTGTTTGAGATTATCTATTATACTTAAGGAACTGTTAGGAAATAACTTTTAAACAGTTCCTAAATAGAATAGGTGGGTATATATGTTGGGAATAATTGCGGATTTAATTACTATCATAAGTCTTATTATAACCATAATTACATTATTTATAACACTTGGTATAAAAAGAAAAATTGAAAAGACAATTGATAAGCAACAATATTTTAAAGAAAGAGCAGATTATATTAACAACCTTAAAAAATTCTATGTAGAAATTAATAATAATGATATTTTGTATTCTGATATTTTAGTAACTATAAATGAGCAAATTTGAAATTTTACCAAAGTTGCCTAAAATGGTTTAAA
>CAMWLV010000203.1 GCA_947175175.1 uncultured Lachnospiraceae bacterium | reverse complement strand
CTGTATCAAGTGTAAAGGGGTTTCGATTCAGGATAGTTATTGGGTTCAGGAAGAGAATGAATCTGACACATGGGAATCGATCAATATCAGACAAAATAAGTTAAAGGATATTGTCGACCTGTCTTTAGGGGGCTTCAGCCCTACAATCACTACGAGTATCATATGTCCGGAATTAACAACAAAAGGGTTGTTTCGAAAAGGCTGGGTACGTATGGGGAACTCTCTGTATCTATTGAAATCAGACAAGACAAAAGACTGTGTTAATACAAAGATGGAAGTGCTGGCTTCTGAAATCCTTGAATGTTTTGATAATAAAATTGATAGTATTACATATGTAAGCGATATGAAAAATATGATGGACGGTGAAGGTCAGGTCTCCATATGTAAAAACTTTGTGGGTGAAGAATATTCCTTTGTGGAGGCGTGGGAAGTCATGGACTATTGCAGGCGTCTTGGCATAAACTACCGGGAATATTGCATGAAACAGTGGGGCGCAGAGTTTGCCGGCATTCCAGTGCTGGATTATATTATTGTAAATACGGACAGACATACGCAGAACTATGGATTTATGATGAATAATGACACAGGTAAGATTGAACGCCTGGCGCCCCTGTTTGATTTCAACTGTGCACTTGTGGCAGATTATTTTGCACATGATGCAAGGGATACGCTGAGTCAGATGTTCAATACCGCGGAAACGCTGCGGGAGCTGGCATACCAGTTTAAGGAGCACACTAATATTGTGTTCGTTGAAGAAAAGTTTATGAAGGTGGTTGAGAGATACGAAGAGTACAAATATATTTTCGAACAGGTATATGCCCGCATACAGGAATTGGGGCTTGCATGAGCATGGTATACTATGATATACTTAAACCTTGAAAAGTGCGAAGATGGATTATAGTTATGATGAATATGTAAGAGGAGAAAGTGAAATGGATTTATTTTACAGGAGTACAAGGAGCAAGGGTGAGGCAGTCAAGGCGTCACAGGCAATTTTAAAAGGGCTTGCGGACGACGGTGGGTTATATGTACCAGAGTCAGTTCCAAGTCTGGATAAGAGTCTTGAGGAATTATCGCAGATGACATATCAGGAAACAGCATATGAGGTCATTAAGCTGTTTTTCACGGACTTCACCGAGTCAGAACTTAAGGAATGTATTAATAAGGCATATGACAACAAATTTGACACAGAAGTAATCGCACCTCTCGTGGAGGCAGACAGGACATACTATTTGGAACTGTTTCATGGTGCGACGATTGCTTTTAAGGACATGGCGCTCTCCATTCTGCCGCATTTACTGATTACATCAGCGAAGAAAAATAATGTGAAAAATGAGATCGTGATTCTCACAGCGACGAGCGGTGACACTGGTAAGGCGGCACTTGCAGGCTTTGCAGATGTAAAGGGCACCAGAATCATTGTATTTTATCCGAAAAACGGTGTCAGCCCGATTCAGGAAAAGCAGATGGTTACGCAGAAGGGGGATAACACCTTTGTAGTAGGTATCACGGGCAATTTTGATGACGCACAGACGGGAGTGAAGCAGCTGTTTGGGGACAAGGAACTTGCCGATATCATGGACAAAGCGGGATTCCAGTTCTCCTCTGCAAATTCCATTAATATCGGAAGACTTGTTCCGCAGGTCGTATATTATGTGTACGCTTATGCACAGCTCTTAAAGGAAGGTAAGGTTGGGAAGGATGAGAAGATCAATGTTGTCGTTCCTACGGGCAATTTTGGAAATATTCTTGCCGCTTATTTTGCCAAAAATATGGGTGTTCCCATCGCAAAGCTGATTTGTGCCTCCAACGAAAATAAGGTGCTTTATGATTTCTTTGAGACAGGCATCTATGACAGAAACAGGGATTTTGTACTCACAAGCTCGCCTTCCATGGATATCCTGATCTCCAGCAATCTCGAGAGGCTGATCTATCTGACTGCAGGCGCAGATGCGGAGAAAAATGCCGCTTTTATGGGTGCGTTGTCCACGACAGGAAAATATGAGATCACTGCTGACATGCGGGCGAAAATGACAGATTTCTATGGGAATTATGCGTCCGAACAGGAGACAGCGGACACGATCAAGGCACTCTATGAAAAGACAGGGTATGTGATCGATACGCATACTGCAGTGGCTGCTGCAGTATGTGATAAATATAAAAAGGAAACAGGTGACAATGCAAAGGTAGTGCTGGCATCGACGGCAAGTCCGTTCAAGTTTACCAGAAGCGTGATGAATGCAATTGATGCAAAGTATGATGCAATGGGGGATTTTGAGCTTGTCGACGAACTCTCGAAACTTGCAAAAGTCAAAGTTCCAAGGGCGATTGAGGAGATCCGCACAGCGCCAGTGCTTCATGACACAGTATGCGATAAGGAAGATATGAAAGATGTTGTTATGAAGTTCCTTGGCTTGTAACAGCTGCTATAATTTAGTGACAGAAACTCTTGGTCTGGATTGGTACAGTCAGGAGTTTCTATGTTTCAGGGGAATTTAACTTTTAATAGGAAAGAAGGTGTACAAATGAGTTTTGGAATGATACTGGATCTGCTCATCATGGCATGTGGTGTCTATATGGTTTACTGGGCAGTCCAGATGAAATCCACAAACAAAATTCCGGTGATGCTTGTAGGTAAGGGATTTCCAATCAATAGGGCAAAAGATCCGGAAGGATTTATCAAGTTTACATTTCCATTTACGTTCTCGACTGGAGTCGCGCTGTTTGCGATGGGGTTGGTCGGTGCACTTGGACTTTTTATCACATATCCGTTGGCAGAGACATTGATGCGGATTGTGTTGGTTGCTGTGATCATAGCCTATGGCGTGGTGCTGATGAAGGCACAGAAGAAGTATCTGGTAGGGATAAAATAAGGGGGATTATACGATGACGGATAAAGAGATTTTGAAGCACATTGACCATACGCAGTTAAAGCCTTTTGCGACATGGAGTGATATTGAAAAGCTCTGTGACGAGGCGATCAAATATCGGACGGCTTCAGTGTGTATTCCGCCGGTTTACGTCAAGAGGGTTCATGATGCGTATGGGGACAAAGTCAATATCTGTACCGTGGTGGGGTTTCCACTTGGCTACAGTGTGACAGCAGCAAAAGTGGCGGAGGTGGAACAGGCGCTTGACGACGGCTGTAATGAGATTGATATGGTGGTGAATATCAGTGATGTGAAGAACGGTGATTATGTCAAAGTGGAAAAGGAGATCCGCACTTTAAAAAGGGTGTGTGGAGAGCATATTCTCAAGGTAATCATCGAGACATGCTACCTCTCGGACGAAGAAAAGATTGCAATGTGCAAGGCGGTCACAAATGCGGGCGCTGATTACATAAAGACTTCAACCGGTTTTGGAATACGCGGTGCGACGATTGAAGATATCCATCTGTTCCAGCGGTATATCGGACCAAATGTCAGGATGAAAGCTGCGGGCGGGGTGAAGAACAAGAAAGATTTGATTCTGTTTATTGAAGAAGGGTGTGACCGGATTGGTACATCGTCGGCAGTGAGTATGTTGACAGGATTACACACACAGGAGTATTGACAGGTTTGTGTGGAGGATAGGTATGGGAAGCGTAGAAAAACAGAGAATTGCGGAATTGCGGAAGCTGTTAAAGGAGGCAGGAGTCGATTATTATATTGTGCCGACAGCAGACTATCACAATTCAGAATATGTCAATGATTATTTTAAAATGAGGGAATTCCTATCAGGATTTACTGGCTCTGCCGGAACACTCGTGGTGGGTAGCAAAGAGGCAGGGCTGTGGACAGATGGCAGGTATTTTGTGCAGGCGGAGAGCGAGCTGGAAGGCTCGGATATCGTCCTATATAAGATGGCGGAGGAAAATGTTCCGACCATCAAGGAATATCTGCAGAAAAATGTGACAGAAGGTCAGACAGTCGGTTTTGACGGCAGGGTTGTGGATGCCTTTTTTGGAAAAGAACTCGAGGAGGCTTTCGCTGGAAAAAATGTGACGATTGCCTATGATAAGGATATTGCGGCACAGCTCTGGCAGGACAGGCCAGCGATGCCTGTGAGCAAGGTATGGGGTGTGTCTGGGGAAAGTTGCGGTATGAGTGTGGCTGAGAAGCTTTCCAAGGTGAGGGAAAAGATGGCGGAGGAAGGTGCTGCGCATCTGTTGATCTCAAAGCTGGATGACATTATGTGGCTCTACAATATCCGCGCAAATGATGTGGAATGCAACCCAGTGGCGCTCTCTTATACGTTTATTTCAAAGGATAAGGCAGTCTTATTTATTCAATCTGGAGCACTAACAGAGGAAACAAAAGAATATCTGGAAGAAAATAGTGTTATATATGAAGACTATGGTCATATTACAGAGTATCTCAAAGACTGTGACATCAAAGGAAAAGTGTGGTGTTCCGGTTCGGATATCAGTTATATGCTCTACAAGCTGGTTCAGAGCCGCGCGGAGCTGATTGATAAAAACAATCCGACAGAGCTTATGAAGGCAGTCAAAAATCCTGTTGAGCTTGAACATATCAGGGAGTGCTATCTCAAGGACAGCGTGGCTTTGACAAAGTTTCTCTTCTGGATGAAGGAAAACGCAGGAAAAATTCCGATGGATGAGCTGAGTGCTGCGGAGAAAATTGATAGTATGCGAGCTGAAATTTCGGGATTTCTTGACCTGTCATTTCCTACGATTAGTGCTTATAAGTCCAATGCGGCGATGGCGCACTACAGTGCGACTAAGGAGCATTTTAGCAAGATTGAGGCGGACGGATTTTATCTGGTTGATTCGGGCGGGCAGTATGAGGGTGGAACGACAGATGTGACGAGGACAATTGTGCTTGGAGACATTACTGATGAGATGAAGCTGCATTTTACAAAGGTTGCATGCGCGATGCTTCGACTGGCTGACGCGAAGTTTTTGCATGGCTGTACAGGAAGAAATCTTGATATCGTGGCACGTGAGCCGTTGTGGGAGTGTGGACTGGACTATAAACATGGGACAGGTCATGGAATCGGTTATATACTGAATGTCCATGAAGGACCACACAGCCTGAGATGGCAGTACAAGCCGGAAATACCAGAGACAAAACTGGAAGAGGGCATGATTGTATCTGACGAACCGGGTATGTATGTGCAGGACAGTCATGGAATCCGGACAGAGAATATTGTCGAGATCGTGAAGGAAGACAAGAATGAATACGGACAGTTCATGGGATTCCGGCATCTCACGTATGTACCCATCGATCTGGACGCCATTGATCCACAGTATATGGAGCCTTCTGATATTCGCAGGTTGAACGCATATCATAAAATGGTATATGAAAAACTGTCGCCATATTTTGCTGGTGAACAGCTTGTACAATTAAAGGATGCAACGCGAGCTGTCTGATATGTTAAAAGAAGCCTTGTGGACTGACAGAAATTCCGCCGCTGAGGGTGCAAAGATCAAATATAGGAGGAGATATATGAAAAAGGAAGGGCAGGACAGCAATAAGGCGGTTCAATTCGCGTGGCTGGATGAAGGGATCATATTGGGATTGCTGGTGATTCAGATTGTAATGATTGCATATTTTAATTTGAGAGATATTCGTAATTCGCTGGACAATGATTGTGCGATTACGATTTATCACTTTCGGGAAGTCATTCGAAATGGTACTCTGAATCTGCAAAATTGGAATCATACAACATCACTTGAATTAGATGCTGCATTTTTGTTTGCATGGCCGCTTTATTATATTGTACGTGATATTTTTACTGCGGTAGGAATTGCCAATTTAATTTATATGATGCTATACATCATTGTGATTGGCGGGCTCTTGAAATGTGTTCACGTCAATCGAAAATACATTTTATTTACAATTTGTTTGGTATTGACGCCATATGCTTTTGGCATGTTAGACTACTTTAATATGCTATTCTATGGAGTTTCTTTTTATGGATTAAAAACGTTAGTACCATTGCTTTGTATATGGAACCTTTTGCTGCTGGAGAAACAGAGTACAACACGTAAGGAAAAATGGGGCAAGACAGCTGTATTATGTG
>CAMWLV010000202.1 GCA_947175175.1 uncultured Lachnospiraceae bacterium | reverse complement strand
GGATTTGTACGATCAAACAGATATCATCCCGTTTGATAAAATAGAGCAGTTTTTTAATCAGAATCTGAAATAAGGAAAGAATCGTGTTCGTCTAACTAATCGTCAACACAATAGCATAATTGAATGGAATTGCGAGTGTACTTGTGGTAAAATAATAGCGTTGAACAAATTAATTAATTGAAATTTGCAAATTTGGAGATAGCGCTATGATTGATTATAAAATGATAAAAAACTTTGAGGAACAACAATTAAAAGAGTTGTTTACGTCAGTTGGGTGGATTTCTGCAAATTATAGTGACCGTTTAGTCAAAGCATTATCGCAGTCAGATACTGTTATATCTGCATGGGATGGCTCAAAACTTGTTGGTTTGATAAATGCCATAGATGATGGAGAATTAACGGCATACGCTCACTATCTGCTGATTCGTCCTGAGTACCAAAGTATGAAAATCGGGAGTAATCTCATAACGAAGTTGAAAAAGGTGTATGAAGGATATCTGTATCTGGTTTTGACCGCAGAAAATGAGAATCTAATACCATTTTACCAAAAGATGGGCTTCAAAGTGATCGAGGGCGCATTGCCTATGGCATTGCAAACATTGTAATTGATATAATTCCGGTTTGTCGAGAAGATACAGAACTAAGCGCTTAGGAAAATCTGAGCGCTTTTTTCTTTCTTAATTATTTAATAACACTTCAATCTGTTTCCCCATTCTCATATGTTTTGTGTTATAATGTGTAAAATATAAAAGACAAATAATTGATTTGAAACATAGGAGTGCCATTACAATGAAATATGATGCATTTATCAGTTACCGTCATACCGAACCGGATATGTACGTAGCAAAAAAAGTTCATAAGGGACTGGAAACCTTAAAGGTGCCCAGAGGCTTGACCTCAAAATTAGGAAAAAAGAAAATAGAGCGTGTGTTTCGGGATCAGGAGGAACTGCCCATTGGCAGCGATCTGGGGGACAATATCAAGGCGGCGCTGGAAGAGTCGGAGTATCTGATTGTCGTCTGTTCGCCCAGAACGCCGGATTCATATTGGGTTCAAAAGGAGATTGACACGTTTATCAGCCTCCATGGCAGGGAGCATATTCTTGCCATCTTAGTGGAGGGTGAGCCGCAGGATGCCTTTCCGGAGAAGCTACAGGTGGACGAGGAGGGGAATCCCGTGGAACCGTTGGCGGCGGATGTGAGAGGCGCGACCAAACGGGAGATGAATCGTAAGCTGAGGACGGAACTGCTTCGTCTGGCAGCGCCGCTCCTTCATTGCAGCTATGATGATCTGCGACAGCGCCACAGGGAGCGCCGCATGAAGAAAGTGATGTTTGCGGCGTCTGCCGTGGCAGTGGCGGGGGTACTATTCGGGGTGTACAGCGCTTACAACACGGCTATGATTCGGGAGAACTACAGGCAAAAGCAGGTCAATCAGTCAAAATATCTGGCATCCACCTCCCTGAGTCTCCTGGAGGAGGGGGACAGGCAGACGGCCGCATTGGTGGCTCTGGAAGCGCTGCCTACCCCGGAGGAGGAGCGACCCTATGTTGCCAGCGCACAGTATGCCCTGAGCGCAGCGTTATGCAGCTATGATATGGGAAATGCCATAGGCATGGACAGGAGTCTTAAGCATGATCTGCCGGTGCGGGAGTTTGCCTTTGACGATACGGGGGAGAGAATTCTGTCCATCGATCAGGGGGGAACGATCTATGTGTGGAATGTGGAGGACGGTGCACTCCTGGCAAAACTTGCGCCGAAGTTTAATGAAAACGGTTATGTTGTCTCTCCGATCTGCAGTATCGTGTATGGGGAGCATATTCTGATCTGTGACAAAGATGAGATACGGAGCGTTACTTTTACAGGTGATACAGAGTGGCAGGTAGAAACAGGGACTTACCTGGTATATTGTGAGATGGATGCGGAGGCGGGTATCATCGCCTGTATTTCCAACAGTGTTGTCGACTTTTATGACATTACTACGGGAAAAAAGCTGGCAAGTATGGAGAACAGGCAGGAGAGCGCCTACAGCAGTGCCTATGCCTTTAGTGATGATAAATCAAAGTTTGCTGTGTCCCACATCCTTGAAGGGGATACAGGCGGCATGGTCACAGTGTATGATTTCGACGAAAGAACCTGGAAGGACTATGCAGTGGAGGCCTCCTATGTGTCCGAGGTCGGTTTCAGCGCAGACGGAGGATTGATTGCGGTCAGCATCAATAGCTTTGACTCTCAGAAGACCTCCATTGGGAATTCGGATACGGGCTTTGTGGAAAAAATAGACCGTGAAAGCGGCGAGCGAATTTGGATGCAGGAATTTGAGTATCAGGTTCTAGGTATGGATACTGCCGGAGCAAAATTGAAGTGCAGAAATTATCAAGATGAGGAGACGGGAATTCTTTACGATCAGGTGCTGCTGTCAATAGACCAGAGCGCATATACATGGGACGCCGCCACGGGAGAGCTGGTGGCTCAGGTAAAGGTCACGGGGGGAATCAAAGCCTTCATGGTGGCAAAAAATTCCTGCTACGGATATCTGGCGGAAAGTAACGGAACGGTCAATATCGCAGATATGAACAGAGGCATCAATTATACCACGCTGGGGATTGAAACAGGCAAGAATGTGTTGGATATGAGCATTAAGAACGGTGTGTTGGTGGTAAGGGCCTATGCGTCTCCTGAGCTTACTGTAATGAAATACCACGAGGGCTATGGCAGAAAAGAAATCCTGTCCGTAGATAATACTGTGCAGGATGTAGTTTACTCTCCGGAGGAGACCTATTATGCAGTTAGCATTTCGGAGCTATCGCAGCAGGAGACGATCTGTTTTTACCGTACGGAGGATGATTCTCCTGTGGGTGAGTGGACCTGCGAGGAGGAAGATGGACATCATGCGGCCTCGGGATTTTTGGATGAAACGCAATATGTCTACATTGACACAAGGGGTGTGATTACTTTATATGATGTGGAAACAGCTCAAACAGAGCAGATGAAGATAGATACGGATGGGATATCCTCCTTTGAGTGTTATTGGAACGGGTCACTGGCGCTCCTGTATGACATGACGGACTATTATGTAGTGGATTTGCATCAGAGGAAACAATTATACTCCGGTGATGTGGGAGAATACATCTATTGCGCTATTCTTTCGGGGGATGGCAGCAGAATGTACTGTAATTTAAAGGACAGCGGACTGTGCATGGTCGACTTGTCTTCCGGCAGTGTGGAGCCTCTTGATATGGACGGCGGTCGATTGGTGCAGGGAGTGGAGGCGCAAAGTGCGATGGCATTAAGCTCTGATGGCAGGCTGCTGGCCGCGGCCTGCACGGATGGCAATCTGCGCGTCCTCGATGTGGAAAAGCGCAAGATGGTGGCGACGATTCCCTTTGCCAGCGCTTTTAGCAGATTTATCCGATTCTCAGAGGATGGAAACAGTGTGATGATGCAGGGGGACGACTATTACTTCAAGGTATATGATCTGCAAAGGCAGCGCTTTTCTCATATTGCCCCGGTGCAGTATTACGAGATTAAGCGGGCAATCGAGGATGAGGAATCGGGGGCTATCAGTCTGGTGACCACGGTAAATATGGTTATTCTGGACGGAGAGAGCTATGAGAGAGTGGCGCAGGTGGACAGAGGGCTTGCCTATCTGCCTAAGCAGGGGGCGGTATTTTCCAAAAATTATGGCATATTATACCGTTTCCCGTATATGACGCTGGATATGCTTCTGGACGAGGCGCGGGCACAGTTTGGTGATGTGGAACTTACGCAGCTTGAGCGGACGCAGTATAATGTGGATTAGGGGGAATTAGAATGAGATTGAGTGAACTTTTAGCCTATGATTCGATTGTGGTACAGTGCCATGACAATCCGGATGCGGATGCCCTTGCCAGCGGCTATGGGGTATATACCTATTTGAAAGAGCAGGGAAAGAATGTGCGCTTTGTCTATGGAGGGCGTTATCAGATTCAAAAGAGCAATCTGGTATTGATGGTATCCGAGTTGAGGATTCCGGTTGAGTATGTGAACACTTTGGAGGCGCCGGAGCTTTTGATCACGGTGGACTGCCAGTATGGCGAAGGAAATGTGACAAGGTTTGAGGCGGGCACGGTTGCCGTTATCGACCATCATCAGGTCAGCGGCACGCTGCCCCCGCTCAATGAAGTTCGGAGCAATCTGGGCGCATGTGCCACTTTGGTAAGGGAGCTGCTGAAACTGGAGGGAGTGGATATCAACGACAATAAAGGTCTGGCTACGGCGCTCTATTACGGGCTTTTGACTGACACAAACAATTTTACAGAGATTTTCCATCCGTTGGACAAGGACCTGCGGGATGACGCGGCTTTTGACAGAAGCCTGATTGTCCACTTCCGCAACGCGAATCTGTCCCTGCGTGAGTTGGAAATTGCCGGGGCGGCGCTGATGAATTACCGCTATCATGAAGAGTACCGCTATGCAGTGGCCATGGCGGAGCCCTGTGATCCGAATATTCTGGGTATGATTAGTGATCTGATGCTGGAGGTGGACACTGTGGACACCTGTCTGGTGTACAGCGTGCTGCCTTTTGGCATCAAGATTTCCGTGAGGAGCTGTGTGAAGGAGGTAAAGGCAAGCGAGCTGGCGGAGTTTATCACGGATGGCATCGGCTCGGGCGGTGGGCATCTGGAAAAAGCGGGTGGCTTTATCCAGATGGAGCTGCTTAAGAAAGTGGGAGAGCCTTTGGGCAAAAAGGTGAGCGAGGACAGCGAGGGAATTGAAGAATTTCTGCTTGGGCGCATGAACAGCTATTTTGACAACAGCCAGATTATTTACGCCGGGGATTACCAAATAGACATTTCCGGGATGGTGGCATACAAAAAGAAGAAAGTTCCCCTGGGTTATGTGGAAGCCGATCAGGTTTTCCCGACGGGCGCCAAGATTTGTATACGTACTCTGGAGGGAGATCTGGATGTGCAGATCAATGAAGATCTGTATATTATGATCGGGATTCAGGGCGAAGTGTACCCCAATGACAGAGCTAAATTTGAGCGCAGCTATAGCAGACTTGACATTCCTTACGAGTTTTCGGGAGAGTATGCGCCTGTCGTCAAGGATGTGCTGGAGGGAAAAAACGTATCACTGATTTCCTATGCAAAATCCTGCGTTTCCAGCGGCGAGGTACACATCTATGCGAAAAAACTGGAGCATCGCGTGAAGGTGTTTACCGCATGGGACGAGGAGAAATATATGCTGGGAAAAGAGGGGGACTATCTGGCAGTGCGTATGGATGACCTGCACGATATCTATATTATAGAGGGAAGTATTTTCCATAAGACCTATGAAAAAATGTGAGATGGGGAAAGGAAAATCGGAATTGATGCGGTGTTTATTATGATAAAGGCAGTAGATGTGAAAGATATTGAGGAATGCGTAAAAGTGATTAGGGATAGTTTTTCCACAGTTGCAAATGAATTTGGTTTAACGATCGAAAATGCTCCGAGATTTACAGCGTTTGCAACCACGGAAGAACGACTGAATTGGCATTTGACCGGAGAACATAGACCTATGTATGCATTTTTTGATAATGATACTATTGTTGGATACTATTCTTTGCTATTACAAGAAAACAAAGAATGCGAGTTGAACAATTTATGTGTAATTCCTGCATATAGACATAATGGGATTGGTGAAGAACTTTTGAAAGATGCTTTTAAGAATGCAAAAGAATTAAACTGCAATAAGATAAATATAGGCATTGTTGAAGAAAACAAAGTGTTAAGAAAATGGTATGAGTCGTTTGGCTTTGTACATACTGGAACGAAAAAATTTGACTTCTTCCCGTTTACATGCGGATATATGGAAAAAATTTTATAATGACTAACTCCGGTTTGTCTAAACAACCATAATCACAATCACAACAGAATAAGTAACACGGCGTCAGATTGTATAGATACTAAAGAACGCGGAAAAGCCGAATGATAAACGTAAAACATGAAGTGAAAACGAGAGGTATATTTATGGGAATATGGAACCCTTGGCGTGGTTGCCATAGATACAGTACAGGCTGTAAATATTGCTATATCCATAAAGGGGATAATAAAAAAGGAATTGATACAAACATTGTTACGAAAACAGAAAAATTTTACGCCCC
>CAMWLV010000201.1 GCA_947175175.1 uncultured Lachnospiraceae bacterium | reverse complement strand
GTATATGGAGAATAAATTTGCAGTTCAGGTTAAGAGTTATCTGGAAAAAGAAAATAATAAGGTGGCGGATGACACATTAAAAATCCTTAATGATGGTAACAAAGTGTTTGCTGCTGATATGCTTTTGGCTTTTCAAAATAGAGATATGGACAAGATCGCGGAAAAGCTTGAAAAAGAACGAGTGTTAAGAAGTGCGATTACTGAATGGGTACAGGCTCAGGAATATGATGAGCAGGTATCTGTCTGTCTTGGCGGCTATATGAATACATGGAATATTTTTAATAAGATATTACAGATAGAAGATGAAAGAAATAGAACAAGTGTTAGAATGATGCACACTATTGGGAGAAAATCTGTTGAAAAGAAGCTTTTATTGTATGTATATGATCATCCGCAAGCGCGATGTGCAGATGTAGTAAAATGTACAGGTGTTTCGAAGTACAGAGTATCGAAAATCATGGATAAATTAGCCGATAATTATATTGTTTATAAGGTAAATATGGGGTCAAAGACTTTTTATGATCTGACTGAATCAGCGAAAAGGTGGTTGGATGAGCATATTGTGTCCTGGAGGATAAGTCCTAATCTGTACCTGGATGCCAAAATGATAGATCGGTATCAGGATAAAAGTGCAGTGACTGCTAATGTGATATATAAAAGTCCAAAGACATCGACATTATTTACGAAACAGTTTGATTTAGGAAAGACTAATAAAAATGATTTGTTTCAAAGAATGGTAGAGGGTATAGAGTATGAATATGGAGCAATACAAGGAAAGTTTGCGGGAGTTAAATGAAATAGATTCAAATTGGATGAAGATTTTATTGAATAATAGTACAGAATGGGAAAATAGCAGTGAAAAACTGAAAGAAGCTATTAATAAATTTCTGATTATGTTGAAAGAGGATGCAAAGAAAGACAAAAATATTAGAAGCAAAATTAAAAAACTTTTTGATGATAAGCAATTTTTGGCTTGGATAGAGAAATGGCTAAGCAATGCCACAGCAGGATATTATGGATTTGAACCTGTTAGGGCACTTCAAAGCAAAGGTTTGGAGATGGTTAAAAATCTTTTGCGGGTCGCTTTTGAGAATGGAATTTTAAGGACAGATATGGATCTTAACAGTAAATTAGCAGCATATCAGTTAAAGGAAAAAGAGATACCGCCATTTATGAGTGTTTATCTGACATTAACAATGTATTATATTACTCAGCATATTTCGAAAGGTTCCATAAAGATTGATTTTATGCAAGAAACAGGGCTAAGCGAAGAAGTTTGTGATTACTATGCAGATTTGGTGGATGAAAATTATTTGATGCTTTCTATGAATTATATTATGGACAAAGTTGGATATGGGAAAAATAATTCCATATAGACTGTTAATTAAGGAAGGAAAAACATCTATGGAAAACAACAGACCCAGAGGACGTGAGAAAAATGTGTCTGGTTCCGGCAAGACCGTACAAAAGCGGGGAGAGGGCATGGGCACCGGACCAGTAGGGAACGCTGGTGGTTACCAGGAACGGAATCAGGAGCGGGCTTCCGGCACGCGGAGCACCGGGACAAAGAGCGGTGGCGGTATGAAGCTGATCATTCTTTTGTTTGCGTTGCTGCTGGGCGGAGGCGGTGGACTGACTGCATTTTTTGGTGGTCAATCGGACAACCAGGCGCCTTCGTCTAATCAGCAGCAGGTTCAAGGTAGTGCAAGTACTGAAAACACTGGAAGCACCAACTGGATTGAGCTGTTGAGTGGTCTGGGTGGCGGAGGCGTTTCCACTGGATGGCAGATGGAAGCGAACACTGGACGGCTGGATACCTCCGTAGATCCTGGTTCGCGGAAAAAGTATACCAAGCTGTTGGGCGACGGCAAAGACTCTGTTACCATTATGGTTTATATGTGCGGTACAGATTTGGAGTCCCGCAATGGTATGGGTACTGCCGACCTTCAGGAGATGCTGGACGCCCGATTTGGCAGCAATATGAATCTTTTAATCTACACAGGAGGATGTAAAGCCTGGAAAAACAGTGAGATCAGCAGTTCTTCCAATCAGATCTGGCAGGTGAAAGATGGCAGATTGATCAATCTGCAGAAAGATATGGGCAGCGTATCCATGACAGATCCGAATACGCTGTCTGGATACATAAAATGGTGTGCGGAAAACTATCCAGCCAGCCGTTATGAGCTTATTTTATGGGATCACGGCGGAGGCTCCGTCAGTGGCTACGGCTATGATGAAAAGTTTGCCTCCAGCGGCTCGATGAGTCTGGCGGGTCTGGATTCTGCTCTCAGAACCGCCGGGGTGAAGTTTGACTTCATTGGTTTTGATGCCTGCCTCATGGCTACAGTGGAAACAGCACTGACGATGTCCCAGTACGCGGATTATCTCATTGCCTCTGAGGAGACTGAGCCAGGTGTGGGCTGGTATTATACGGACTGGCTTACGGCTATTGGCGAGAATACCTCAATGCCTACGATACAGGTGGGGCAGAACATTGTGGACAGTTTCGTGGATACATGTGCCCAGAAGTGCCGGGGACAATTGACGACGTTATCCGTAACCGATCTTGCAGAGCTGGAGTACACTCTGCCGGAAGCGCTGGCGGAATTCTCCGAATCTACGGCTGATTTGATCCGGGACCAGCAGTATCAGGCAGTTTCTAATGCCCGGAATGGAGCCAGGGAGTTTGCCCAGTCAAGCAAGATTGACCAGATCGATCTGGTTCATCTGGCTCAAAACCTGGATACACAGGAGGGGCAGGCTCTGACAGACGCCCTGTTGGGTGCAGTGAAGTACAACCGCACCTCAACCAATATGACCAACGCATATGGGCTGTCCATTTATTTCCCCTATCGTAAGACTTCCACGGTTGATCGGGCAGTGTCCACATTTGAACAGATCGGCATGGACAAGGCATATACAAAATGTATCCAGCAATTTGCCGATGTGGCAGCGAGTGGGCAGGCGATAGCCGGCGGTTCGGATTCCCCGTTGCCCGCGCTGTTGGGAATGCTGGGCGACAATTCCGGCATTGACGTAGGGGATATCTCTTCTTTGCTGGAAGGGATTCTTGGAGGCAGAAGCCTGGATATGGAGGGTGCTGAGGAGTACTTGGCAGATCACCGCTTTGCAGACGAGGCGCTTGTCTGGAGCACAGGCGAAAATGGTGTGCCAGTACTGCGTCTGAGCGAGGAGCAGTGGGGACTGGTGCAAACTTTGGAACTGAACCTGTTCTATGACGACGGGGAGGGTTATATCGATCTGGGTCTGGATAATGTCTATGAATTTGATGATGCAGGGGGACTGCTGGGAGTAAACGATGCTACATGGCTTGCTATTAACGGACAGCCAGTGGCATATTATCACACTTCCACCGTGGACGATGGAACCAACTATACGATCACCGGTCGGGTGCCAGTGCTTCACAATGGCAGCCGGGCAGAATTAATTCTAGTGTTTACGAATGACCAGCCTCATGGCTTTGTAGCTGGTGTTCAGACCATATACACAGAGGGAGAGACAGAGACAATCGCAAAGAGCATGGCTGGGCTTCGGAGCGGTGACACGCTGGAATTTCTATGTGATTATTACAGCTATAGCGGAGTATATCAGGACAGCTATCTGCTGGGCGAGCCTGTGACAGTTACGGAAGAAGAACTGACCATCAGCGATGTACCTCTTGAAGGCAGTATCTGTGCCTCCTATCGTTTTACAGATCTGTATGACAAGCATCATTGGACGCCGGTGGTTCCGGATGGGAACTAAGGAATTTTTGAATAGAACTGACAGAAAAGGGTGTTCCTTTCGGACACCTTTTATGTTATGGGAGCGATGATAGGCATCATTTTGGATTAACCGTCCAATGCAGAAAAATCGGATATCGGATATAATGTTTCTGCAGCCACAAGATTGTAACAAGATATATGAGGGGGGACAGAATGAAGTTTGTTTTCGTTGTACAAAACAGCTATGACGTGTATACTATAGTTAATTCAAGAAGATTTCCGGAGGTGCAGATATGGACAGTAAAACGATTGTAAATATGGGAGAGCAGCGATTTGATAAGGTGATAGAGGAGAAGAAATTCTATATCGATAAAACTGGGTTTATCAAGGAATGGTGGGAATATGGTTCAACGGTTACATTGATCACACGTCCCAGGAGGTTTGGCAAGACACTCAATATGAGTATGGTGGAATGCTTTTTTTCGAATAGATTTGCAAATAGAGGAAATTTGTTTGAAGGGCTATCTATTTGGAATGAAAAATCTACTGACGGAAATTATCAATACAGACAGCTGCAGGGGACATTTCCGGTGCTATTTTTAAGTTTTGCAAGTATCGAGACTGCCAGCTGTCAGGATATGGAGTATAAGATAACAACAGTAATCGCGAAGCTGTATGAACAAAACAATTATTTGCTTGAGGGAAATCTGCTTAGCGAAAATGAAAAAAAGTATTATGAAAGTATAATGCCGGGAATTGATAAAGTGATTGCTGCAGATGCGATCAATCGATTGACCAATTTTATGCAGCGTTATTATAAAAAAGATGTCATCGTTATTCTTGATGAGTATGATACTCCAATGCAGGCAGCGTGGCTGAATGGTTACTGGAACGAGGCTGCCGAATTCTTCAATGGTTTGTTTAATGCCACTTTCAAGACAAATCCGTGTATTCAACGCGGATTGATTACTGGAATTACACGGGTTGCCAAAGAAAGCATTTTTTCGGGATTGAATAATCTAAATGTAATCACAACAACTTCTAATGAATATGCGACTTATTTTGGTTTTACAGAGAAGGAAGTATTTGATGCTTTAGATTATGCCGGTCTGGGTAGCGAGAAGCAGAAAGTGAAACAGTGGTATGATGGGTTTACATTTGGTAAATATACAGATATTTATAATCCGTGGTCAATCGCGGCTTTCATAGCAAAAAAGGGGGATTATAAAACTTATTGGACAAACACAAGTTCTAATAAACTTGTAAATTTTTTTGTGCAATCAGGAGATGTCGAGCTCAAGCAGACGATGGAGGAACTTTTGCAGGGAAAAAGTTTTCGGACGGAGCTTGACGAGCAGATTGTGTTCAACCAGCTTGACGGCGATATCAATGCTGTCTGGAGCCTTCTGGTGGCGACAGGGTATCTAAAGGTGTTGGGGCTGGAAACAGTGGAGGAAGACGGAGAACTGGGAGAAGAGGGCGATGTCTGGTACACATTGACACTCACGAATCTCGAAGTGCGCAGAATGTTCCGAAAGATGGTCAAAGACTGGTTTAAGGGCAGTGCCAAGGTTCCATATAATAACTTTGTCAAGGCGCTGCTGCTGAATGACAGAAAAGCGATGAATCGCTATATGAACGAGGTGGCACTGGCTACTTTTAGCAGTTTTGATACTGGAAACCGACCGTCTGAAAGGGCAGAACCCGAACGCTTTTATCATGGATTTGTGCTGGGGCTCATGGTAGAGCTGTCCAACCGATATGCAATTACATCAAACAGGGAGAGCGGTTTTGGGCGTTATGATGTAATGCTCAAACCCAAAAATGACATAGATGATGCAATTATTATGGAATTTAAGGTGCATGACGCAGAGGATGAAAAGACTTTGGAGGGTACTGTTGATGCAGCATTATTGCAGATTGAGGAAAAGCGTTATGCAGCAACACTTGAGGCAGAAGGAATCCCCGCAGGACGCATTCGCAAATATGGCTTTGCATTTAGGGGTAAAGAATGTTTGATCGGGTAAGCAAAATAAGGAAAATACGGAGAAAAATGTCATTCTTTTGTCATATTGGATTATTTTGTTATCACAAAAAAGTATAAGAAAACCTCAAACCGGAAATGCTAAGACAGTAAAACCCGTATGAACGGATTTTACTGTAACGGGAGAGCATGCGAAGTGATGTCTGACAAGAACTATTGTTCAGACATGACAAGGGAGATGAGGTGTGATTATGGATTATACAGGTGAATTTCAGGGCAATGCGCTGCCGCTCGGTCTTGCGTTTGGAATGGCGATGGACGAGCAGGCGATCGATCATTACGGCAAGATGACGGAGTACGAGAAAGAAAAGGTTTTGGCGGAAAGCAAAAATGTAAAGAGCAAGGAAGAAATGCAGCAGCTGATACAAAAAATCAGTGACGGGGACAGCATCGTATAGTTAATGAAC
>CAMWLV010000200.1 GCA_947175175.1 uncultured Lachnospiraceae bacterium | reverse complement strand
CTTTTATATTTTTTCTGTACTCAAAAACTCCTGTGCCGAATGAACGGCGTTGGCGCCGTCTGCCACTGCTGTAATAATCTGGCGCATCGGTTTTTTCCTGATATCTCCTGCTGCAAAAATACCTTTTTCTGACGTCACACAGGTTTCATCTGCAATAATGTATCCTTTCTCATCCATTTCCACAAGCCCTCTGAAAACCTCTGTATCTGGCACAATACCAACGGCTATGAACACACCTTCCACATCCAGCCTGCTCTGTTCGCCGTTTTTATTGTTGTATATATTGATGCCCTCCACCATTTCTCCGCCTAAAATTTCCTTCACTTCGCTGTCCCATAGCACCTCTACATTCTCGTGGGAGAACAATTTCTTCTGCAAACTGTCTGCCGCCCTGAGCTGGTCTCTCCTGTGTATGAGATAGACCTTTTCGCAGATACCCGCCAGGAAAACGGCATCCTCCACGGCAACATCACCGCCGCCGACTACTGCAACTGTACTCTTTCTGTAAAATGCACCATCACAGGTAGCGCAATACGACACACCCATCCCCGCAAGTTCCTTTTCTCCCGGCACACCAAGCAGGGAATGGGAAGCACCTGTTGCAAGAATGACTGCTTTTGTCCTGAGATCAGCTTTATCTGTATGAACTGTATACTTTGCCTGCTGACCGTCATCGCTCCCGATTCCATGCACATCGGCTGTGATAAACAATACCCCAAGCCGATCTGCATGCTCCCTGAACCGGTCTGACAGATCCCCTCCGCTCAATCCTGGAAGACCTAAATAATTATCAACCTCATATGTGCTCTGCACCTGCCCACCGCTGACAGGGCTTCTGTCGACAACTGCAGCCTTCAGGCCTGCCCGCACTGCATAGACTGCCGCTCCCATTCCCGCTGGTCCTGAACCGATTATCAATAAATCATATACCTCATTTTCTATCATGTCCAACCTCCATCCAATGTTATAACCTGCCCTGTAAGATACTCGTTGCCAGTACACAAAAGCTTCACAAGCTCTGCCACTTCATCCGGCCGTCCCATCCGGTCAGAGGGTATTTCCTGTATCAGCATATTCATTTCCTCCTTATCAAAGCATCTGTTCATATCCGTGTCGATCACGCCGCATGCAATTGCATTCACCTGAATGTTGCTGGGTCCTAGTTCCTTTGCAAGTGCACGCGTAAATGCATTTACTCCGCCCTTTGATGCGGAGTATGCCACCTCTGTCGATGCACCAATATTCCCCCATACCGAAGAAATATTGATGATCTTTCCCCGACGGCGCCTCACCATCTCCGGCACCGCAGCTCTGCATGTCAGAAAGCATGCATTTAAGTTTGTGTCGATCACTTCCTGCCATTCCTTATAAGTCATATCTGTCAATAACCCTATATAAGAAATCCCTGCATTGTTTATCAGAATATCAAGATACGGAATATCCTGAAACATTTTTGCTACTTTCTCCTCATCACAGATTGGAAACGTATAGCACTTACATTTTATTTGATACTTCTCCTGAAATTCCTCTGCAAGTCGGTTCAACAGTCCGCTGTTTTTATGGCATGTCATGTACAGATCATACCCTAAAGACGCAAGCGTCAATGCGACCGCCTTTCCAATCCCCCTCGATGCACCTGTCACAAGCGCCTTTTTTTTGTCTATAACAGACATTACCAGCATTTCTCCTTTCTGATATTTCATTCCTTTTCTTATGGGCTCCTGTGCATAATAACAGGAAAGCCGCAGATAACCGCGGCTTGTCCATCAAAATATTAAGAATCTATCACGAAATAACATGTACCGTTCCTAATCCTGTGCAACGACTTCTTTATAAAATTCAGAGTAATCCTTCCTCTTTTCCTTCGTAAACTGTATCGCCGTTCTCGGGTGCTGGTTCAAAAGACCTGTCATCATATACTGCAGGTCAAATCCCCATACAACACCGTCTTCCCTGAGCTTATTCATATACCTCTCAATAAACTGAATTACGTAGTAATTATTGTACTTCGGATTGCGCAGGAAACCGAGCAGCAGCTCCATTGCACAGTTTCCTGCGCCTCTGCCCATACCAGAATATGTGGCGTCAAGCCAGTCTACTCCATCGCCGACAGCTTCAATCGTGTTGGCAAACGCCAGCTGCTGATTGTTGTGCGCATGAATGCCAAGTTTCTTGCCATACTTACTCGCAAACTCCATATAAGTGTCCGCAATACGCGCAATCTGCTCTGGATACAGCGAACCATAACTGTCAACAATATAAAAGATATCTGCAGAAGTTTTTCCCAAAATATCAAGCGCCACACGCAGATCACTTTCCTGACCGCTGGATATCGCCATAATATTACAGCTTACTTCGTATCCTTTCTTTTTGGCATCCTCTATCATATCTGCTGCCGCAGGTATCGTGTTCAGATAAGTCGCCACGCGGATCAGGTCAATCGGACTCTCCGACCGGCTGACAATATCCTTCTTGTAATTACATCTCCCAACATCCGCCATAACTGCAAGCTTGAGATTGGTATCGTTATCCCCGACAATCTCCCGGATATCATCATCATCGCAGAATTTCCATTTGCCGAACTTGCTCTCGTCAAACATCTCCTTTGACGCCTTGTAGCCCATCTCCATATAATCCACGCCAGCCCTGATGTTTGCCTCATATAATGCTTTGACAAACTCGTCCGTAAAATAAAAGTCATTTACCAGCCCGCCGTCTCTTAATGTCGCATCTACCACTTTGATGCTCGAACGATAATCCATTAAACTAACAATCTCTTTCATTTCCCTCTTCTCCTATATTGCTCAATTTCAAATCCAGCGTAACGTTCTTTCCTAATAATATAAAGACGCTATACCAGTTTTTAAAATTTTAGCACTTTAAAGTGCGGAAGTCAACTGTTAATCTAAGTGAAACAATCTATTCAGAAAGAACCTCATCCTTATTCTTCTCCAAAAATCCTCCATTGCCAACCTCATATATTTTGTCACATTTCCTGATTGTGCTCAACCTGTGTGCTATTACAATGAGTGTCCTCGTTCCATGCAGACCATCAATCGCCTCCATCACTTCTTTCTCAGTCTCATTGTCAAGCGCTGAGGTCGCCTCGTCAAGTATTAGTACATTTGGATTGCGGTAAAGTGCCCTTGCAATACCTATTCGCTGTCTCTGTCCGCCAGAAAGTTTCACACCACGGTCTCCAATCATGGTGTCAAGCCCATCCGGCAGGGAATGCACAAATCGGTCAAGCTGAGCTTCTCGCAGGGCTTTCTCTATTGCATCATTGTCAATCTCAGACTCTGGTATTCCAAAAGCAATGTTCGCTCGTATATTATCATCCATAAGGTAGATCACCTGTGGAATATAACCTACATCCTCATGCCACGATGTCATACATCTGTTTATATCAACCCCATCTATCGTGATTTTACCTTCCTGTGGTTCGAGTATTCCGAGTATCAGATCGGCAGCTGTTGTCTTACCTGCGCCCGATGCTCCAATTAATGCCACAGATGTGTTTTTCTTAATCTCAAGACTGGCGTTTTTTAATATCCACTTCTCAGACTTAGGGTAACGAAATGACACACTGTTAAAACAAATCGCATCATTGAAGGTAACCTTTTGTGTATCCTCATGGTCAGCAGTCCTTTGAGCCATAAGTTGCTCAATCTCCCTTAAATCCTTGTAGACAGAATCAATCGCCGGTTTGTTGAACATCATGCCGCTGATATATCCTGTGATCTTGTTAAATGAGGGAAGCATACGAAATGCAGCAACTGCAAATACAGACAGGGTAGTGACAAAGGAAGTGATATCGCTCTTCACCACCACGATTTTTATGATCATTGCTATCATCAGGCTGCATATACACACCGTCTCCATAACAGGCTTGGGAAGGTATGTAAGTATGGACTGCTGCCTTTGTACTCTCGCACAATCCTTGTAATTTTTGTCATAATTAGTTATAAAAAAGCTTTCCTTGTTCGCTACCTTTATCTCCTTGATACCTGAAAATGCCTGAAAGAGCCACTTTGTTACCATAACATTTGCCTGCCTGCTCTGCTCTCCAATTTTTACAAGAACTTTCCTGAAAAATAGAGTAAAAAAGCCCATAAATAGAAACAACAGGGAAGCAACCGCCAGAGTAGACACCCAGTCCTGTACAAGTAAAAATACAACAAGCACCGTGCTCACACTAAATTCTGCGAGAAATTGTAAAGCATTCAACGCCACTGTAAAAAAACCATTGACATCACTTGTGATGTTTCTTTGAAATTCTGCGACATTCTTGGAAACATGAAAAAGATAATCCTGCTGCATATAACTTCTCATCATCCTCAAAGACAGCCGCTGTTGATTGTTAAAAACAAATCGGTACTGCAGGCTGTACATCACCGTCACATAAATATTTTTCAATATATAGACCACAATCAGTACAAATGCAAGAAACACAATCATCTGATTCGCGTCTGCAATTCCTGTATATTGACTGATCAACACAAAATACCACTTCTCATCAATCTGATCTGGTTCCATTGCCACATTGATCAGCGGCATAACTGCCGACACTCCCAAAAGTTCCACAAAAGCGCCAATTAATATAATTACAAGAAGTATCCCTAAGTTGATTTTCTGTCTCCTGTCCAAGACATAACTGACTTTTCTTAACATTGTACTAATCCTTCCATGCAGAAAACCCTAATCTGGCCTATAAAACTGCATAATCTCTGTCTCTGTCCTTGGCTTCTTTCTCATATATGCATCGTAATCCTTGAAATAGTGCCCCATATCCCATGCCTGATATCCCTTTTTGTGCAAATCACAAGCAAGAACTTTTGCTGTTGGTCCAAGCACAATGCTCACCAGTTTCTTCTTGCTTGTCTTCAAAACATCATGTAATAGTCTATCATACTCTGCATAAGCATTCATACTAGGCGCAATCACAAATTCCACTGACTTACACACGTCATACGCCTTATGCTCAAGCTTGTCGAATACACCTTCACCGCACACAATTGTCACATGCCGGTTCTCTAAAAGCTTCTGCATCCGTTTATAGTATTTCTTAAAATCGTATTTCTCATATGTTTGGTATACCTGTGTGATGCAAGTATCCACATAGAACATGTCTCTACTGCAGTTTTTACACAAAAATCTCCGCTGCACAGCAAGTGATTTAGCAAACTTTGCCGTAAAGTCGTTTAACTGTTTTACGGGATGCATATAGTAATACGGCAAACCGATCTTAAGCCCATCAATATTTGTTTTCAAGAGCTTTCTAAGGCGTTTTGCAAGTCTAGGATCATACTCCTGAAAAGGTATGGAGTTTCCCTGCATAATCGCTATCTCACCATCTCCGTATCGCAATATACTTATTTTCTCATTTTCCATCAACGCAAGTGTTTCATCTGTGTTCAAAATGTTAAGTACACCTGCATATCTACCCTTCTCATACTTTTTTCTCTCAAAATGTCTATCTATGCGTTTGGGAAGTTTCATAAGCTTGTTTGCAAATTCCTTTGCTTTCTTTTTCCGCAGACGGTTTAGCGAATAGCCCGTTGCTTCCTTTCTCAATATGAAATACTCTGCTCCCACATGAATCATACGATTGTCCATAGACGCAATCTTTTCGATATCAAGGGTATTGTCCTCGTCATTGTAGAGTCTGTCCAAAGAATAGATATCCGTGAGCATGCTGTCATCAAAACCATTTTGATGCGTCTCCTGCACACGGTTGACTGTTATGACAATGGCGCACCCCGCCTGTTTATTCGATGCCATATTAGGACGCACAATGCGCGTCTCCCTATTGTCAGGTGTTATCATTGCCTCATAATAATTGGGATTCTTGATGGCGTTTTCTTCCTCCATCGTCATTCGAACCACATCTTCCTTACGATACAAAGTGCAGTCCAGTTCCCATGGGTAATTGTAGTGCTGATATGCACAGTTCCATTTCCACTCAAGTACCGTTTCATCTGATGAAAGATTGGGCGGCACTGGCTTTATGTTTTCACCAAGACGCATACTGTAGCCAAAGACTTGAACATTGTTATGCAAGTATTCACTTGCTTTTTCTAAACTAAACTTACCCGTGAACACAACATCATCACAGCCAAACATAATATATTCGCCTGCGTCTGATATAATCTGCTTCAAATCTGTCTCAAATTTACTTTCTTTTATCCAATTTACCTGCGGAAAACTCCGCAGCAGCTTTTCATATCTGATCTGCTCAGTCTCACAGTATAGCACCTGGTGTCTTATAAACAACTCCCCGCCCCCA
>CAMWLV010000199.1 GCA_947175175.1 uncultured Lachnospiraceae bacterium | reverse complement strand
CCAATCAGTAACGAAAGCGGCCGCACATTTTGGGCTGTTTGTCAACCCCTTTTTTTAATTTTTTTGTATTTTTTTAATTTGGGTTAGACCCCATCCATCAAATTAGGCTGTCCGCTTAACTTAATGACATTGGGGTGTGAACAGTAACCCTTGGGAGTCTAGTCCTCCACTAATTATCAGACAACAGTTGCTTATTTTTGCCAGTGATAGTATAATGAAAATAAAAAAGGAGGGCATACGAATGAAATTTTCAATGGTAGAAGAGGATAATATCAACATTTCAAAACAGACATTCTTCTATGATTATGAGGAGTATGATGAACAGGGGAAAGGTGCTGCGACTATGATTGGGGAAATTATGGAGAGCGAGCAGTTTCCGCATTTGAAAGAGTTGGTTATTGGCAATTGGGGCGGTGCATATGAGGTAGACTGTCAGGAAATTATCAATGATATTGTGGCAAATGCAGAGAAGTTTTCCCATATCCAGAAATTATTTATTGGCAACATGGGTTTCGAAGACTGTGAAGTGTCCTGGATTATGCAGGGGGATTACAGTGAACTTTGGGAGGCTATGCCGCAGCTGAAAGAGCTGACCATCAAGGGCAGTATGGGTTTGGAGCTGGGGGATATCTGCCATAAGGAACTCGAAGAACTGACGATCATCTGCGGCGGACTTCCGAAGGATGTCATACAATCCATACAGAAGGCAGAACTTCCAAAATTGAAAAAGCTTCTTCTATATATTGGTATTGAGGACTATGGTTTTGACGGGGATGTAGATACCATTAAGAATCTTTTGGAGCAAGCGGATTTTCCGGCACTTACGTATCTTGGAATCACGAACAGTGAAATACAGGACGAACTGACAAAGGTCGTTCTTGACAGCAAATTCATGGGACAGGTTAGTACGCTTGATTTGTCAAATGGTACGTTGACAGATAAGGGAGGCGCACTGCTTTTGGAAAAAATCCCTGCGTGGTCGAATATCAAGAAGCTGGACCTGCATTATAACTATCTGTCTGATGATATGGCAGAGAAGCTGGGGGCACTTCCGATTGAAGTAGATGTTTCTGAGCAGGAAGAAGCAGAAGAGTATCATGGTGAAATATATATGAATGCCATGCTGACAGAATGAGACGGGTGGTGTTACTGGGGATCCCAGATACCAAAAGAACAATTTATCTGGAAAAAGCGGCAGAACTGGAAGGGCTGTCGGTCGTGTTTGCGGACTGGAAGAACTGGGAAAACTGTTTTGGGCAGTGGGGGCTGTCAACAGCGGACGAGCAGCTTGTAAAAATAGACCCGCCGGTTTGGTCTAGCTGCTCCCTTGAAGAATTGAACCATTTGGCTGATGGTTATGTACATCAGCTTGAAACGTTGGGAAGATTAGCACAGACGCAAAATACAGCCTTTCTAAATACACCTTCTGCAATTGCGGAATTACTGGACAAACGGGCATGTAAAACAAGGCTGCGGCAGGCAGGGCTGCCTGTGACGGAGGCAGTGCATATTTCTGCCTGCCCGGATGATGGGAAGATTACCGCAAAGCTGCTTTTTGAGGAGATGCGCAGACAGCGGATACATCAGGTGTTTATCAAGCCAGTAAAGGGTTCTGGCGCAGCTGGTGTGTCTGCATTGCGCTGGCAGCCGCAGACAGGGCAGATAGCGCTCTATAGCTGTGCTCTGATACAGGCGGATGGCACTCTCGTGAATACCAGGCGTCTGCGGCGTTTTTCCAAAAAGGAAAAAGTTCTTCCGTTTCTTGACCGGATTCTGGAGATGGACTGCATTGTAGAGCGGTGGTATGCCAAAGCGGAACATCAGGGTTATTCCTATGATCTGCGGGCAGTGGTGCAGGATGGCAGATTAGATTTCCTGCTGGGGAGACTCTCGAAGGGACCAATTACCAATCTTCACTTAAATAATCATCCCTTGGAGATTGCTGCGCTGAAACTGCCAGAGCATACGCTGGAAGACATAGCAATATTGTGCCGGAAAAGTATGGAGATTTATCCAGGACTTAGGAGTGCCGGCATTGATATTCTGCTGGAAAAAGGGAGCATGAAGCCGCGAATCATAGAGATGAATGCGCAGGGCGACTTGATTTATCAGGATATTTATAATGAAAACAGCATTTATAATCATCAGGCGAGAATGATGCATGAATGGCAGAAGGAAAATTAGAAAATATATGCGAAATGGAGAATATAGAAATGCGGGAAGATACAGACACATCAACAGCACAGGAAGTACCTGTGCGTTTATTTACGCCTTCCAGGAAGAATCAGAAATGTTCAGTGGATATGACACAGGTAGTAGGGACTTCGGATATTTTGTTTATCTGTCTGGATACGCTGCGCTACGATGTAGCGGTTCAGGAGGAAGCTTCCGGCGGTACGCCTGTGCTGAATCAGTATGGACCATGGCAGAAGTGTCAGGCGCCGGGGAATTTTACATATCCATCGCATCATGCCATGTTTGCGGGATTTTTGCCCTGTCGGTATGACGCGAAAAATGTCACGGACAGAGAACTTTTGTTTTTTCCTAAGGCGATTGGACTTGGGAAGAAAACGCCAGAGGGAGCATACGGCTTCTCGGGCAGCACGATCATGGAGGGACTTGAAAAAGATGGTTATGATACATGGTGTGTAGGTGGTGTCGCGTTTTTTGATAAGCGTTCAGATCTGGGCAAGGTGTTTCCATCCTATTTTCAAAAAAGTTATTGGAATCCATCTTTTAGTTGTCCCGTGAAGGACAGCACGAAGAACCAGGTGGATTTCATATTGAAAAAGTTATCCAAGGCAGATGCAGAAAAGCACATTTTTCTGTATCTGAATGTGGATGCGATTCATTATCCAAACTACTTTTATCTGGAGGGCGCTTCTAATGACAGCATTCAGAGTCATGCGGCGGCGCTTCGGTATGTAGATGGAGAGTTGGGCAGACTATTTGCAGAATGGAAAAATCTGCGGGGAAATACCTTTGTGATCTGCTGTTCTGACCATGGGACCAGCTACGGGGAGGATGGCTGTCAATTCCACGGTGTCAACCATCCGGTTGTCAATACCATTCCTTATAAACATTTTTTTATATAAAATATAATGCGAGAAATAACATTGCAGGCTACACAGGTAGTTCAGCATGTTTTATTAAGAGAGGGCGAAAAATATGAATCCATATATTCAATATATGTACAGCTATCCGCATAAGACTGCATATCGTCCGTTGACAGGTATTCACTTTCAAGACTATGCCTCGATGCTGGCGGGCAAAGGGCATGGTTTGTATCTCCATATTCCTTTTTGCCAGTCAAAGTGTGGTTACTGTAATCTGTTTTCTGTGACTGGTTTGTGTCAGGAGGCTGTGGATAGGTATCTGGATGCCGTCGAATGTCAGAGCGGACAGTATCAGGCGGTATTGGATTCTGTTCATACAGAGTTTTCCGAATTGGTCATTGGCGGAGGAACGCCCCTGTTCATGACAGAGAATCAGCTTGAACAAATGTTTTGTGTATTGGAGAAGCATTTTCGTTATTGTGAGGGGCGGGATTTGGTTGTGGAGACCGCACCAAACCAGACAACCAGAGAGAAACTTGAAATATTAAAACAGTCAGGTGTGTCGAGAATCAGCATGGGAATCCAAAGCTTCAATGACAGGGAACTTTTGACGCTGGAGAGACAGCATGATGCTCGGAAGGCAAGGGAAGCATTAGAATTGATAAAAGACTTTGACTTTCCATGTGTAAATGTCGATTTTATCTATGGAATTCCTGGGCAGACAAAGGCAAGTCTGCTGGAATCTTTGAAAGAAGTCCTGCGGTTTGAGCCGGAGGAAATTTTTTTGTATCCTCTGTATGTAAAACATGGGGCACGAATGGAGCGGGAAGGAATTGTGTTGGAGCCAGAAACTGCTTTTGCGCAATATCAGACTGCGAGCAGCTTTCTCCGCGAAGAAGGGTTTTATCAGGACTCCATGCGGCGGTTTGTACGGCGGGATATGGAGCGGACTTTCTCTGAGTGTGGTTTTGGCACTTCGATCGGTCTAGGTTGTGGGGGAAGAAGCTATCTGGGAAATCTTCATTTCTGCAGTCCTTATGCCATCACAAGAAACGAATGCCTTGAACGGTTGAGAGATTATGAAGATACAGAGAATTTTTTGGAAATTACACATGGAATCATCTTGTCGGAGGAGGAGCAGAAGAGACGTTACGTTATTCGACATCTGTTGATTCGTCCCGGAATAGAGCTTGGACGGTATCGGGAGCTTTTTGGAAGAGACGTGCTGGATGATTTTCCAGTGCTGCATGAATGGATAAAACAAAATTTTGCTTCGATATGCGAAGAAGAAAAACATGGCGATTCTGAACCACGAAAATACTTTGCTCTGACGGAGAGGGGATTAGGGTTTTCCGACTATCTTGGACCACAGCTGATCTCTCCAGAGGTAGCGAAATCAATGCATGAATGGGAGGTTGCACATGGACAAACACATGATTCTATACCGCGGCAGTCTGAAAAGCTGTAATTACCACTGCTCCTATTGTCCGTTTTCCAAGCATCCAATGTCCGAACGGGAACTTGACAGAGATCAGATGCAGTGGTGCTCTTTTGTCAAAAGATTGCTGAAGAAAGTAAAAGCATTGCATATCGGAGCATTGATGGTAGTTCCCTATGGTGAGGCGATGATTCATCACTGGTATTGGGAGGGGCTGGCACAGCTCAGTGCATTTGCAGAAATAGATGCAGTGGGGATACAGACCAATCTAAGTTTTTCTGTCAGTGAATTTCTAAGCAGTTATGAAAAAGCGGGGGGTGTGCCAGAGAAATTGAGATTGTGGGCTACGTTTCATCCGGAAATGACAACGGTGTCAGAATTTTGTGCTAAGTGCAGGCAGCTTCGGGAACAAGATATTCAGCTTTGCGCAGGAAGTGTCGGTGTGCCAGAAAATCTGCATCTGCTGCAAGAACTGAAACAGGAACTAAATGGTATTTACCTATGGGTGAATAAGATGGATGGTCTGCGCCTTTCCTATACACAGAAGGAGCGGGAGGCGTTTGAGGAAATCGATCCTTATTTTGCAAGGGAGCTTATGCGGGTTCCCGCGAATGTGTCGATGTGCCGGGGGCGTCTTTTTGTGGAGGCAGATGGCGGGCTTCGCTCCTGTAATATTGGTTCAACATTGAAGGAAAACTGGGAAACATTAGACGATTTCCCGATTCCAGAATGTAGCCGAAAGCAATGTTCCTGCTATTTAGCGTATGGTGGGAGAGGAGACTTTATGAATCAAGTATTGTTCGGACCCTATCCGCTGTTCCGGATTCCACGATGTCCAAGAGCAGTCTTTCTGGACATCGAAGGAACCTTGTTTTCTTCAAAAGACAACTGCGGGGAATCGCACACTGTGGAAGTTTCTTCCAATATTATGGGGGAATTGGAGATTCTTGCAAAGCAGAAGGTATATCTGCTTTTTGCAACGACGATGCCCTACAGGGAAGCTATGCAGCGCTGCCGCAAAATCCGGCACTTGTTTGCAGGAGGCATTTTTGCAGGAGGAGCACATATAGTGTGGGGACAGGAAAGAGAATACTATTATGAGCTGCAGGATTCGTGGCTTACAGACCTTGCGGCATTGAAGAAGGAATTGCGTTTTCGGATTTTAACTTACCGAGATTGTGGGAAGCTATATAAAGTTACACTCATACGTTCGACTCACAGCCCATGGACACAGCAGGAGACAGCGGCAATTATGAGCCATATATCCGATGCGAAGAGTTTGCGCTGCTATATAGAAGAAAACTGTTTGCAGATTGTCTCTGCGGATGCAAACAAAGCCCGCGGAGTAGAGACGCTATGCCGCTGGATGGATATTTCCCCAAAGGATGCAGTTGCTGTGGGAGATTCCAAAGAGGACGAGGAAATGATGGAACTGTGCAATTCTTAAGGAATTTTTTCTTAATGAAATCTCAACAAACACCTGTTTGGCAAAAAGTTCTAAAACCTTGGAAGCCTTGATTTTACGGCATTCTTGATTTTATGACAAATGAAAAATCTAGTAAAAAATGCACTACTAGTGACAAGCTAGTGACACAAAAAAAGCACCTGAAACGAACTAATATTCAGGTGCTTTTATTAATTCAACTGCTGCCCGCAATTCCTCTATATCTTTATGTGTGTACACCTTTGACGTGATGCTTTTGGAAGCGTGACCAACAAGGCGGTCAATGCATATGGGATTAGCGCCAGCGGTATCAAGCAGTGATGTAAGGGATTGTAGAAAAATAATTGATTAAATTTGAACCATATGTTATAGTTGACTAAATAT
>CAMWLV010000198.1 GCA_947175175.1 uncultured Lachnospiraceae bacterium | reverse complement strand
CCACCGAGATCTACACGTAAGGAGTCGTCGGCAGCGTCAGATGTGTATAAGAGCCATTAATAGATCTCCGCAATCATCCGCTTCACATCCTTATCAGGAACACTCCCATCGAGGATCACTGTATTCCAGTGCTCCTTGTTCTGATGGTATCCGGGAATCACAGACTTGTAAGTGTCCCTCCAGAAATCCCTCCATTCTGGTTCGACTTTGACATTGATACGCATCTGTCCCTGATACTCATATGTCCACAAAAATGCCTTCTTGTTTTTCTTATACCGCACCAGTATCCAGTTTTCGTCGTGAAACGGGGCATCCTGATACACATCCTGAAATGTAAGCCCATAATTCAATGCCTCTTCCCTCGTTGTCACTCTGTCACCCTCCTCAATTCCCCAAGAACACCTCACAAAAGAGTTATGTCTCATGACTGCTTATGTTCCCTTAAAACGCGGGCGATCCGCTTGTGCAGATCCTCCCCGTTAAAGGGCTTGATCACATAGTCATATATCCCAAGCTTAGAACTCTCCACGACTGACGCTTTGTCCTGTTTCGAGGTGAGCATGATTACTGGAATGTCCTTACATTTCTCCATTCCGCGGATTTCCCGCAATGTTTCAATTCCACTCTTTTGTGCCATTTGTATATCCATGAGAATCAGATCTGGTTTTTCCCTCCTCAGATATTGCAGGGCGCGGTCCCCTGAATTGATCGGAACAACCTCATAGTCCTTCTTCAACTCGTGCTCAATCGTGGCAAGACTGATACTGTTATCATCCACCGCCAATATTTTCATTTTTTCCATCATGTTACATTTTCCCCTTTCTTTTATACATACTCCAATGTACTGTCTGTCTTATATTTGATCAGCACATTCAGAGAGTACTTTCTGTTCCAGAATTCCCCGCAGCGCCTGTTCCGCCGCCTCATCCTCATACAGCTTTAGCAGACCCTGTATTTCCGTCAGCTTTGCCTCTATATCGGGCTGCAGCTGATATTCCAAAAGCTCCTCAATCTTGTGCGCACAGTCTTTTGCACGAAAATTCTCCAGACTTTCCAATGCCTCCTTAATCTGCTGCATACAATCCTCGTTGTCAATCTCCTGCTTTTTCTCGCCCGCAGCCTTTGATTTTCGATCATTTTCGAGGAATTCGGAAATATGCGCAATCTGCATTTCGTATGCTGCCAGCAGCTCCTGTATATGTGCATCAACAAACGCTGTGTCCCCTCTATCCACTGCTTTTTCCTGTTCTTTGGCCCCGATTGATACCCCCATGGCACCCACATTGGCAGAGGCGCTCTTCAAACCGTGTACTTCTATGCCATACGTCTTGTAATCGCGCTTTTCCCAAAGTTCTCGCAGAACCAAAAGTTTCCGCTTCCCGTCCATACAATACAGATTCAGCAATTCAAGGTAATCCTCGACACTACCAGAATAGTGCCTTGCCACTTCATCCGTGTCAATCCCCTCTATAACGATCTTTTGAAATTCCATACATCTGCTGTCATCAGCCTTCCAAATATCTAACCATGCTTCACTCTCTGTGATCTTTTCCGCGGGAATCCATCTCAGCAAAGCCTCATGCAGCGGTTTTCTGTCCAACGGCTTGGTGATAAAATCCTGAAATCCGTTATCAAAAAAAGTCTGCCTGACACCCTCCATGGCATTAGCGGTCAGTGCGATGATCACTGGCAGTCTTCCGTTTTCCCCGCACTCACTGCGAATAATCTGTACCGCCTCGATTCCGTCCATTTCCGGCATCATATGATCCATGAAAATAATGTCATAACATGTCTGACGGACAAGCTCAATCGCCGACGCACCGCTTTCCGCCTCATTGATCTCCAAGCCATACGATTGCAGAAAAATTCTCGCAATCTTCCTGTTGACTGCATTGTCATCCACCACCAGAACCTTGCAGCTCTCCGCGATAAATGGCTCAAGCTTCTCCTCTTTCTTGACTTCTGCCTCCGAAATTTCAGACAATGGTCTGCTGTCCACAATCTTCTGCGGGATTTCCACAATAAATGTAGTGCCTTCCCCATACACACTCTCTACCTGGATCGTCCCATGCATCAATTCCACTAAATGCTTCGTGATCGGAAGTCCCAGTCCGGTTCCCTCCACAGTGCGGTTTCGCTTGGAGTCAACTTGTTTAAAATTATCAAAGATCTCCTTTAAATCTTCTTCCCGTATACCGCACCCTGTATCCTCAATTCGGAAAAAGAGACGCTCCATATCCTCTGTCTCCCCTGGCTCACCGGTAACAGAAAATGCAACATATCCCTGCTTCGTAAATTTTAACGCATTGTTTAGGATATTAATCAAAATCTGTTTCACCCTGCCTTCATCACCCAGATACCGGCACGGTATCGTCATATCAAGCTCCCTTCTCAGCTCAAGCCCACGCTGCGACGCCATTACGTCCATCATATTCAGAACCTCATTGATCAGCGATTTCACATGATATTCTGTCGTGACCAGTTCCATCTTGCCTGCTTCCACCTTCGACAAATCCAGAATGTCATTGATAAGTGCCAGAAGATTCCGCGAAGCAGACTTGATATCGCAGGCATACTCATATACTTTCCGCCCCCTGCTCTCCTCCATGATAATATCACTCAGCCCCACGATCGCATTCATCGGTGTCCGGATCTCATGGGACATATTGGCAAGAAACGCACTCTTTGCAAGATTTGCCTTCTCCGCCTGTTCCCGCACCTGTTTGATCTCTTCGATGTAATTTCTCGTTTCCGTCAAATCATAAATCAATACAACATAACCTTTATTCTTCCCAAACTTATCCAGGATCGGTTCCACATGACCCTGATAAAAGTGATCATTCAGACAAAACCCTTTCTTCTCACCCCCACTCAGCATATTCTTTGGAAATCCCGTCAGCGTCTCAATCGGCTTTCCAACTACGCGGCTGCTCAAATCTGCAAAAATCCCCTCTGCTGCCGGATTATAATTGGTAATCTGCCTCTGCTCATCAAGTGCGATCACGCCATCACTCATACTGTTCAGCAATATCCCAAACGCCAAACTGCTGAAGTCATACACCTTTTCGCTCCAGACCAGTATGACCACACCTGACATTACAAGTCCCAAAACAACCGGCGTCGGGTCATAGATATGTATCAGCTTTATGGAATGGGCATAGAGCGCCAACATTGGAAGAAAAGAGAGGGCAAGAATCAGCTTACATCTTCTGTCCGCAGCATACTCCGGCTTTTCGATACAGACATGAATCAGGGCATACAGGGACATAACATACGGAACAGCTGTTCCACCCAGCATGAAAATCCAGTAGCCTGGTCCGTAATCCAGATTCAGATAACCGCCATATCTATTCGCATTTTCTATCCATTCTATATTGCTGTAATATAAATTATGCAGATCACACGTGAAAATAAGAACTAAAAGAAAAACATCGACTACTTTTAAAACACCTAAAATTTTATTTGGTTTTTTTTCAGAGCAATAATTAAATATGAAATAACAATAACTGATTGGAATGGTCAGTGAACCCAGATACTGAATCTTAGCAGCCACAAGTGCAGCCTCCAAGACAGGCGCCGTCAGTTCCAACAGATATCCCACGTTCTGTATCAGTGAACCAATCAAAAAATACTGCATGAGCTTCTGTTCCTTTGAATTATCACCCTTGAACAGAAGCTGCAATGCAAAAACAATCGTAACAATACCACAAATTTCGATTCCCAAAAACACAGCACTCATAATACCATATCACCACATGTAATGAATATTCCCTTCCCCTTGTATAGAATAAGATAACATTATAATATCAGCAATCAGTGTATTTGTAAATATTTCCTCAAAATTCCATTAAAAATGTTATGGACAACACGCCCTATTGCCCCAGAATCTCCTGCTGCTTCTTTTTGCTCAGCCTTCCAAGTACAAGCTGATAGGATTTATCCAGCAAGTCTTTCAACAGATCATCTGGAACTTCACCATCCGGATTCACAGAATTCCAGTGTACTTTATTCATATAATATCCAGGAACGATATCCTCATACTGCTTCCTAAGGAAATCTCCCTCCTCCGGATCCAGCTTCAATGTAATATAATAAGGCTCGTCCTTCTCATTCAGGCAGACTGCTGCAAACAACTTTCCGCCAATCTGATAACGGTTCCAATTCCACTCCTTCTTGAGGTCTTTGGTCACTCCTGCTTTCTCCATTAAAAATTCGTCGATCCATGTGTATCTCATATAACCTGCTCCTTTTTGGTGTTTTATTCATAATATACTCCTGAAAACATGTCAGCTGTATGTCATGTTTTCATTAGATTTTGCAAACAAACACCTATTCCTTAATCCGTGAATACATCTTCATATCCAACACCTTACCATTCTTGACTGCATTGCTGCGCAGGAGCCCCTCGAACTGGAATCCTGCCTTTTCCAGTACGCGGCAGGACGCAGCATTGTAGGCAAATGGCTCTGCAAAGATCCTGATGATATCTGTATATCCAAACATATAATCGCACACCTGTATTACTGCACTCGTTCCCAAGCCTTTTCCCCAATAATCCTCGCCGATATAATACCCCATCTCAGCCGTTCTGAAATGAATATTCTCACACCGGAACACACCAATGCTGCCAACCGGCTTGTCATCGACCGTGATCGCAAACGCAAAGGTTTTGTCTTGGTCAGCAGATACCATCGCCTGAATATAGTCCTCCGCGTCCTTTGTCGTGTATGGATATGGCAGTCCATCACGCAGATTATCCAAAATATTTTTATTATTCAACAGCTCTGCCAGATTCAAGGCATCTGCTATTTGCCATTTTCTTATTTTACATTCCATAAAATTTTCACCTTCCTGTTCATTTCGCAACTTTATCCAATCCCAACCCACTTTTCTGCTGATACAATAGTTCCTGTCACACCTATGACATATATTTATTAAAGGAGGTCTATTCATGGACAACAATTTATTTGAAGCATTCAACAGTGGTACATTGAAACAGCCAGGAAAATCAGCATATTTTGCAGATATTCCATGGTCAAAACACCCAGTTTTTGAGGGCGTAGAACTCAAACACATTGTCGCGGCAAAAGATACCAACGGGCAGTTCAGTTACCATCTTGTCCGCATCGCGCCGGGCAAAAGCATCCTTAACCACATTCATGAAACACAGCTGGAGACACATGAAGTAATTGCCGGTTCCGGTGTCTGTATCAACAACGGTAGTACCATCTGCTACGAAATTGGAACCATTTCCATCATGCCGGCTGGCATCCCTCATGAAGTTCAAGCCGGAAAAGACGGACTATATCTGTTTGCCAAGTTCATTCCCGCACTATGCTGAAAACCTGTTAATAAACAGAACCTTTATACTCATTTGGTGTCAGTCTGACAATTTTGTGAAAACATCGGTCGAAGTGGCTCTGGTCGTAAAAACCTGTCTCATAAGCTGCTTCGACCACGCTCTTTCCCTCCTCCAACAATCTCTGTGCCTTCCGCACCCTGCACTGAATCTGGAATTGATGCGGCGTCAGTCCACAGACCGCCCTAAACTGTCGAATCATGTGATATGGACTGACATTGATACGCTTTGCCATATCCTCAATGGGAAACACTTTCTCCGGCATCTCCAAAAGCAGCTGCTTTAACCGTAATATTTCCTGTCTCGATTGATCTGGCAAAGCATCAAAAGCTATGCACACACCAATCATAGAATACGTAGCGCCCTCTACTGCCTCAATTGCATGCGGAACGTCGAGCATAATCCAGAAATACTCGCCTGCATGATATCTGCGTGCACAACCGCCGCACACAACACAAACTATCCCTCCTGTTATATATCCCAGCATCATATGTCCCGTATGTGTGTGCATGGGATAAGACTGTGTGGAATCCTTGTAAAAAACACACTCAATATGATTGTTTTTCCGGTAATATGTCACATTTTTCTGCATAACAGCTCTCCCTGTTTCATTACTAATCCTTTCCTTTTTTGTATTCCTTCTATTCTTTACAAATATAGATTTCAACAATGTATTAACTATATAGCATCATCACAGGAATATAATATCCCAGGTTATCATCTAACGCAAGACAATACTTCGGCTGTCTTCCATCATCTTCATATAAATAGTATCCTTATCCTCTTCCTACCGCAGCCAATCAATTATCCCTGCGACTAAAAATGATCCAGCTGTCCGAAATTCCCTTATTTACAGATTTTCAAAACATTTTAGCAAAGTCTTACGCAAGACACAACACAGAAAACATATGCATATGGTGCTGTGCGACAAAATTCATGGTATTTTGGGGAAATCACTGAACCAATGTCATTAAGTTAAGCGGACAGCCTAATTTGATGGATGGGGTCTAACCCA
>CAMWLV010000197.1 GCA_947175175.1 uncultured Lachnospiraceae bacterium | reverse complement strand
TTTATGCTTTGGGTGTTGACCTATTACGTAATTAGTTCCGCTTTTGTGTTTTAATTCGTACTTTCGCAAAACCGGCGTATTGATGGATGCAGTCTGGTACAGTTCTTTTGTATCAATATCCCATGTTTTCATATATGCATTAGATATCAGTATGGTAGCGGTACCCATGCTATCCTGCGATACGAGGTATTCAAACACAATAGACAGATCATAGAACGAGACATGGGGTATACCCTCTAGCAACGCCCTGTTCCTTTCCGTATTGACCAGCTTGTATACGATATGGTGCTTTGCGGTCTCATAGTCAAGGAAATCGTCCATATCAATACTTTTGCCAATCTTATTCCTTTCATATATGTCCATGACATCATCGGTTATCGTGCCAATGGTGGCCGTACCATTCCGGTATGCGCCATAAAAATCATTAAGGTATATGGTGGGGGAAATATTACAGCCCTCCCGTAAAACCGTGATCCCGCGTAATACAACCCCATTATTTTTTGTTACGGTAGTGATCTGCACGTTATGACCATCACCTGTTCTTTTTTCAACCTCGTTCCTTACCAGTTCCGTAAAGTTTGTAAATTCCATAATTTAATCTTCTCTTTTTAAAATATTTTTCTTTGTTTTTGCTGCCTTCCGGTGAATTTCTCCTCCTTTTTAAATTTGGGCAAAAAAGGCACTAATGCATTTTTTGCATTAGTGCCTGAAACACCCATATTATTGCCGTCTGGCTGCTGTCCTGAAAACAGGGCTACATAAATTAATAAAAATTACGCTGAAAGCATACCATAATAAACGTATATAATCAATACTAAATATACTTTTATTTTTTATAGTAATTCATGCACCAGACCAGTTCATTTTTTCTTCTAATTTATTTCATGCCGCTCCTTTCCCGCCGTTATCTGGCAGTCTTACAAATTCAAGCTGCAGTGTGCCACGGTACTCTTTTTCTGTGCCGTAGAAAGTGATCTCGTTAAGTTTGTTGCCTACACGGAAGCTGCCGCTGTACTTTTTCTGTAAGGTCTCCCACTCTTTTGACCAGATGACCATTTCAAGTGTTTTTTCCCCATATAAGACTTTCGATTTTGCGCCTCCTTTTGGAAGTGCGCGGAATGCCTCGAGGAAAGTGACCTTCATCAGTTTTTCTGTCTGGTTCTGCCCCCTGTTACCGTTTCCATGCATGGCGTTCTTTTCTTTTTTTGCTATGCCGAAACGCTTTGCACAGCGTTTAAAAACATCCTGCACAGCAGAGTCCAGTGCATTTGCGACAGATGTCGGTCTGTTTGAACCTGTAGGGTATATTATGTCCGATGCGCCGCAGGTACTGCGCACGACCGGGATCCTGTTGTCGTCATACAGGACGAGCCTTCCGCTCACTACACAGCTTTCGTGGTTATCTTTCCCAAAACGGCAGATCTGCGGCGGGTCTGTGAAAAAATTCCAGTTTCCCATTCCGACTACCTGGTTGAGCCGCTCCTCTATCTTTTCCACGGAGACATACTCCATGTTGGCTGATGGGTGCTTCTTAATATCCTCCTGTGGAAACTCTGCACTGAGCCTTTCCCATATTTCATTTAATGGCATCCCGTTCATCGTTCTTCCTGTCATTTTTTATCGCTCCTTTTCATAAAGCCCTGCGGCTGTTCAACATGCGGTTATACATCCCGCAAACTCATTTTTCATCTCAAACTGTTTTAAGTCTGTCTCCACCATTATGAGCTCTTTCTGTGCCCTTGTCATGGCAACGTAAAACAATTTCCTTTCATCATCATCCCTGATAAACTCCTCACAGTTTAATATGACCACTACGGGAAATTCCAGCCCCTTGCTCTCATGCGCTGTAAGAAGGTTTAGCCTGTCGGGTCTTATGGACCACTCTGTTTTTTTATCATCGGAATATGTGATCATCTGTCCCATGCAGGTAAACAGCTCATAAAAGGTCTTTATCCTGCCCTCATATATGATCTTCACAATGTCATCAACAGTGTGCGGCATCCGTCCATCAAACAGTATCCCCGCTATCCTTGTCAGCGTCTTGTCAGTTGCATGGCCGCCGTATCTTATCTCGTACATGGCATGGAAGATCTTTCCCATGACCGCCATATGGCCGCCTGTGTCCGGATCATCGCACTGGTACGGCAGACAGGCTGCTATGCTATCAAAATTGATCGGGGATATTTCTCCTGATGCCAAAAGGCTGTCATGCAGCGTCTGGCACTTCATACCTTCTTTTTTGTATAAAAGTCCCTCCGCGTGGCAGGACAGGTACATCCTGTAAAAAGAGCTGTCTGTCCTGCTGTCGGAAAAGCCGTTGAAATACAGATTGAGCAGGTCATACACCATCAAAAAGACTGGATCCTCCCTGAGGTATGTCTTTGGTGACTGTGATGGCATTCCCTGCGCATCCAGTATATCCGACGCATGGAACAGTGTTTTGTTATACCTTGCAAGGATGCCGATATCCCCCGGGCAGTAGCCTTTTAAAGTAAGCTGCCGTATAATCCCCGGAAGCTGCTCCATTCTGTACTTTCCCTTAAATATAGGGCGGCTGCCTTCAGGCTTGTGGGCGTTTATCCCACACTCCATCCTGCCAGGGTTGTTCGCAATAAGCAGGCTGCTTGCCTTCAGGATCTTTTCCGCGCTCCTGAAATTGTCATTCATGAATACAGTCCTGCATCTGGGGTATCTTACCGGCAGGCTGTATAACTGCTTCCCACAGTCCTTCTCCCTGAACGCATATATTGCCTGATCCATGTCGCCGACGCACATCAGGTTCCCTTTTCCTGCATCTGTCAGCATGTACAGAAGTTCCGCGTCTGTTTTTGACACATCCTGGTACTCGTCTGCCATGATGTAATCCCATTTTGTGCCATAATGTTTTTTGATTTCGGGATTGCACCTGAGCAGCTCCACGGCTTTTGAGACCTGTTCATCGAATGTGATCAGGTTCCGTTTCCCTGCCTCCTCAGTGTACACGTCATAGAACCGGAGAATGCCCGCATAGTCCGTGTCACCATCCTTCTTCCGCTGTTTTGCAAGGTATAAGTCCTTTCCGTTCTTATTTATATCCGCAATCATAGAACGGAGTTTATTGACAATGCCATGCTCGCCAAGCACATTTTCATAGGAACAGCCCATGATCTCCCCTGTCCTTTCATCTGACAGGAGTTCAAGTATGAGTTCCGTTACCCTGATCTTTGTGGCCAGTGCTACTTTTCCCGCGATGTGCTCATTTTCCCTTAATATCTTCATCCCGAGGGAATTAAAGGTTGTGATCTCCGGTTTTTTCACTGAGCAGACCTGCCCCGACACCCGTTTCTGTATCTCCCTTGCCGCTTTATTTGCAAAAGTCACAAACAGTATCTTCTCCGGGGGTACACCCTGCTGAATGAGGTTTATCAACCTCTGCACCAATGAATAGGTTTTTCCAGAACCGGGTATGGCAATAACGCGCATCACGCCATCCCTGAAATCCCGGATGATCTCCTGTTTTTCCGTGAGCTTAACATTGGAAGACGCTGGCTTGTTTTTTGTCTCATTTAATCTGTGCTCATAGTCCATGCTGCCGGCATTGCTGTCATCTGTTTCAAGACAGCATATCTCCATAAACCTGCATCCATCGCATTCCCTTTTTGGTACGCCAGACAGAAGTTTTTTTAGCAGCTCCATAAGAGAACTTATGTCTGTCTGGGATATAACGTCATTGCTGATGGAGACTGTGTTGTTAATGAGGGTGAATTCCGGGTACGCACCGTTCGTGTCATTTTTTCCGCCCATGTAATAAATGGCAGATCTGTCACAGGCGGTACCGCTGCATTTTAGGGCACACTGTACGGCCAAAAGCTCCGGGCTGTTTTCTGGCTTTCTTGCTGCAAGCCTTGCACGGCTGTTGTAGACAGGTCTGCCCGAACTTATGATGACAGCTTCCTTACTGCCCTTCCTGTCTTCGAGCACAAGGTCGATCCTGTACCTGACATGCGAAAAGCTGTGCCCGTTTACATCAACAGGGTAACAGATATCCTGCTGTATGTTTTTCTTCACGGGTATCAGCTCGTTCTGCGAAAGGAATGCCACAAAACGTTCGAGCTTCCTGTAATCCGCCTGTCTTTCCACATCACATTCCTTTGCACACGCAAAGTATTTGGGCGTGTATTCCCGCGCGAAGTATGTTTCCAGCTTAGGCAGGATTTCCCACTCATTGATGCGTTTTCCCTCCTGTATCAGATCCGTTACCAGATATCTTACCGCCCTGTTAAAGAGCTTCATTCTGTTTGAGCCCGCATCGAGCAGGTTCAACTGTGACAGCCTGTGATACTTTTCACATCCTGCAAGCTGTACAAGCTGCTTCACTTCAATCGTTTCCTGTTTCGTAAATCTTCCTCCTTTTTCACCTGTGGCATGGCTGTCTGACAGAGGCGCGCCCAATTTTTGGCGCAAAAAAAGCACGAACACATAATGCATTCGTGCAGAATTTACCTCTATGCAGGCCAGCGCCAGCGTGAATCTTCCTATCAGGAAGTGTACATGAATTAAATAAGTTACAGGAAAATATTAGCATAATACGCTGTTTATGGCAAGGAGATATTTTCCGGTTTTCCTATTATTTCCACTCTTTCCAGATCTCCGGATGATAACCAACCGTTGCCTGTTTTCCGTTCCTTACAACCGGGGTTTTCAGAACCTTCTGGTTTTCAAGTATTTTTTCGTCTTTATCCTCATCTGAGATATATCTTATCAGCGCAAGCGTGTCCTTATCTTTGCAGTTCTCATCAAGAAGGTTTTCAATGCCGCCCATTGCCTGTTTTATGCTCTCATACTCGCCTTTGCTCATGCCTTTTTCCTTCATGTCAATTAACTGGTATTTAATGCCACGTTCCTTAAAATACCTCACGGCTTTTTTTGTATCAAAACACTTATTTGTCCCAAATATCTGTATATTCATGATTTCACCTGTTCTTTCCGCTGCTCCGGATACTTATTATTTTAAGTCATATCAAACAGCGTCTGTTGTTCATACTCTGTTTCCCTGTCAAGCAGTACCGGTGTCTGCCTTAATAGATCATCCACTGCCGTATCATCAAGCAGCCAGTCTTTTATCTGCCCTTTTTCCAATATAAGCGGCATGCGGTCATGTATCTTTATCATGGACGCATTAGCCTGTGTTGTTATTATGATAAAACATTCCCCGGAATCTGTGAGATCATAAAACCCCGCCATATAGACAGTATCCCTGTCTTTCCTACGGAATGTATTTTTTTCTTTGTTGCGGCTCCACTCATAGAAACAGCCTGCTGGGACCACTGCCCTGTGCCGCCTGATTCCGCCCTCAAACATTTTCTTATCCAGTGCGGATTCCGCCCTGGCATTAATGATAACGCCGGAGCCGTTCATTCTGGGATACCCCCACTTTATCCTTGACAACTTTATGCCACCTGCAGAATTCCTTATGATCACAGCAGCGTCATCCGTCGGATATATGTCCCTGTTTACTTTCATCCCCCGCAGGCTGGCATCTGTTTTTTCTACAATACTCAGGATATCATTCATTGTATCATCATCAAAATAGTATCTGCTGCACATAAACTGCTCCTTTACTCCATGCTGTTAATCAGACTGCCAATGTGGAAACTAACATACATTTCACGTTCTCTTATTTTGTCAACAACTGCAGAACAAAGACTCCGGCTGTCACAAAGCAAATAAACATCCCTGCCAATGTTTAGAAATCCTGCCGCTTCCTTTGCGGCATCATCTATGCTGTCACAGCTCCTTAGATTTTCACACTCTGCATTTGACTGGTTAAATACATCTTCCACTGTTTTATGCCATATGTCTTTATATTTCCCAGAAAAGCAAAAAGCATTACATCCCTTATTCATCAGATCCAGCGCAGTTTTCATGATAAACCCTGTATCTGATATCTCATCAGCAATAAAAAAATATACACTGTCACTGCCTGCCGCGTCACAGCTAGGACCGCTTATCAGATCCCTTATATGCAGCTTATTTTCCCTGTCCAACCCTGTATTCCTCCCATGTTTCTTATGTATGATTTTACAATTCAGACTCATTATAGCAGATATATCAGTTAAACAGAATCGTATTCTCAAATTTAATAATTTGTTCGGGTCTCAGACCCATATCCATTACGTTCCCATGGAATGACAAGTGAATATACTTTTTCAGGTATATACAGTCGGAGGTTTTGCCAAATTGTGTCCATTTATGCTCAATCACCACGTTATCAGCGGTATCAAAAAACCACAAAAAGAGAGGCTCACCATTCGCTCCGGAGAACCCCTCTATGCTCAAAATCCCTTGATTTCAAGCCATTTTCTTATACTTTCGCCAAATCGTTCAAAATTCCTATGGCATCAATT
>CAMWLV010000196.1 GCA_947175175.1 uncultured Lachnospiraceae bacterium | reverse complement strand
TTTATAGTGTACAGAGATAGAACACCGAAGATACAAAGCAGGCAGACAGCGAGCCTGAACACCAGTTGATAGTTTTTCCTCTTTTCTGGAATGAGTTCGCCCTTTTTCATGATATCAAGAAGGACCTGATCCACTTTCTCGTCGTAGGATGCAGGAACCTCTATCTTTTTGGTAAGTTTTCTTATTTTCCTGTCAAATTTGTTCATATTTATTCCACCTGTTCACCCAAAGCTTCTTTCAAAAGCTTTCTTCCACGATTCAAGCGTGATTTTACCGTTCCCACAGAGATATTCAAAACACTGGCGATATCCCGCAGGGAAAGGCTGTTGTAATAGAAAAGCACAATGACGATGCGGTACTCTTCATTTAATGTCTGCACAATATCCCACAGTTCATCAGGCTTGTCATAGATCGGCGGCAGCTGCTGTTCCACCTTTTCATTTCCCGGAAGATCCATTCTCTTGTTGCAGAGTTTCAAAGCCTCATTTCTTGTAATGGTAAGCATCCATGATTCAAATTTCTTTGGATTCTTTAACTGCGCCAGATGCTCATATCCGTTCAAAATGGCATTACAGACCGCGTCCTCTGCATCTGCCTCGTTCCTCAGAAGGGCATAAGCAGTTATGTATAATTGATATCTATATTGACTGACCCGTTCACAAAATTCGATTTGTTTCATCATCTGAAACCTCTTTCCATGTATTTTGAAATCTTTTGTATAAAAAATAGTATCCTATACTGTAGATTCGCAAAAGCCGAAAAAGGTTCCCACATTTTCTGATTTCTGTCAAAACTCATCCTCCGTCTTGCTGTCATCCCAATATTAGATATTTGTACCAATTGTTTTATGTCAGCATCATCCCATATCAGCAGTCGCATTGGAAGAAATGATTCGGCTGTTACATACAAAGGAATCTGCTTAATTGTAACATAATCGTTATGAAAAAGCAAAGTAATAGCTCTTTACGGAACCTTTTTGCTGTCAGCAGTATCTATATATATGTTAGAAATTTTTTCTATTGTTAGTGGTATGTCCTGTATGTTATATTAAAGGAGGAATAGGTAATGAAAAGAAAAATGATTACATGGTTATTACTGCTGTCAACTTGTACACTGTACGCTTGCGGGAAGGGAGAAAATCAGGTATATGTTCCATCAGAATCTGCAGGAACAGAGCAGGAACAAACCATAAAGGTGGAAAAGGAGAAAAGCGCAGAAACAGAGCAGGCGCCTGCGTCCACTGCTGCGGATAATGGTGTGTATGAGAACTTTACATGGGACGAAGAGGACTTTCTCATCTTTGGACTGGTCGGGCTTGAAAAGTTTAAGCAGCAGGAGCCGGTAGATTACGGTTATACTGAGGCTGAAAAGTATGCACTTTTGAAAGTCGAATGGGATGGGTCAGATGATTTTGATGCCATCACACAGTACACTGAGGCGTTTTTTGAACTGACGACAAATGTGGGAGGCGGCAACTATAGCAAAGTCTATAACAATGACCTCATGATCTATGTGGCAGATCAGTCCTATGCAACATTTGAGGATCTGTGCAATGACCAGAGCTGGAATACCGAGGACGGGAATAACGTGGATGGGTTCTTTATCCAGTGGTATTACCCGTATGGCGATAGGGAGGTCCGGGTAACAGTTGATGGCGAGTACAATGAGAAACATAGTTATATGGGGTTCGGATTGTATATACACTAGTATAATCCACGCTAAATAAGCAACCAATTATGACAAGGACTATTTCTAAATATACACGCTTCATTGCGTATTTAGATGGTCGAGTAATTAAAATGGATTATACTAGCACAAACGAAGTGCAATGATGCTGCGAGAGCGAAGCTTGTGAATTATATTGACAAGATGGTACAGACAGTAAGAACTACGACTTGATCAAATTATTTGTAACAATTCAGAGACAGGTCGAACGGAATCTGAAAGGGGTGCAGGAATGAAAAAAAGAATCTTGATCTTATTGGCAGTGTTTTCTATAACACCTGTTATTACAGCATGCAGCGGAGAGGTCAAAACAGAGAGGACGGTTATAGAGACTGCCGATCATCCAGAACCGTCAGAAGAAAATCCACAGAACGAAACGGAAACAGAGCCTGAGCAGACGGCAGAAAGCGGAGCAGAAGCTCTCTTACAGTATCGGGATCAACTGAGATTTTGCGACCTTTCCGGCACACAGCTCATTTATGAAGAGATGGAGACAGAGGGATACCATTATTTTATGACAAAAGGATTAAAAGGACTTCCTGAAAAAAAAGAAGGGTGTCTTGATGCTGTTATCCTGGATCTGGACGGAGACGGTATGGATGAACTTTTGACCTTTGATCTACAGGAAGACATCGAAGCATATCAGATTCAGGCAAAGGTATATGAATACCAAGACGGACAGGTTGTTGAATCAGCAGTATGGGTTTTTCTTAGTGATGCATTAGGCAGTCTGTGTGATGGCGGGGAGATCCGTTTCATGATAAAAGACGGCAAATATATTTGTATGGACAGCCGACAGCAAACATTTATAGCGGCAGACGGAAGCAGAATTGATCTGACAGTCTGCTATTATGACGGCGCAGAGATGGTAAAAACGGCTGCGTTTTCCTATATGGGTTCTGATTGGAGTGATGTGGGAAAGGAAGAGACCGAATTGATCAGTCAGCTGCATTCCATGGGATTTGACAAGACAGCTGATGCGATCTATGACAGGGATGACTTTCATTTGTATACAGCAGACGAAGGTGTGGAACCGCTTTTCAAGATCAGCCTCATTAATAGCAATGCAACGGGAGAGACAAACTGGGATGAAATGCCGACTGCCGTGATCAGACAGATCAATGCCGGATCAATGGAGGAGGAATTCATATTGCCGGAGAGCAACAGCCGCATTCTGGAGGCAGATGAGCTTACGGAAATGACAAAGGCGGAACTTCGCATTGCCCGAAATGAAATCTATGCAAGATATGGCTGGTGGTTTGAAAGCGAGGATCTCGCAGATCATTTTGCGGAAAAAGCGTGGTACGCAGCCGGTGTGTCTATAAATAATATTGCTCTTTCTGATGTGGAGCGCGCAAATATTGATCTGATTTCAGAAATGGAAGAAACAGCGCTGGTGAGAGTGGACGTAATGTTGGAATCAGGTATGGATATTGAAGGCGGAACGGCCTTAACGGCAATGGAACTGGGCGAAATGTCAGGGTTTTTGTGCTCCATGGACGCCTATGGATTTTTACAGAGTTTTTATCAGGATGTGCGGGATGTGGACGTGGAAGCAGTGCTTTATGGGGGAGCAGGGATTTTAGACGGGGATTTTTCGGAGAGTGTGAGGAACAGCTATCTGGAATCGGTTGGAAAATCAGAGTTCGATACGGATTTTATTGCATTAAGGGAATCGGATATTGATGTGCTGCTTAATCGAAGAACCGGGTATGAACTTTCTGATATGAGAAATCCTCTCCCGTGGACATATCTAAAGGAAGAACATGCGTATTGTATGGAAGCGGGAGATACCAATTATATGGAGGCCGCTGTCATAGATGGAATGAAAACGGATGACGGCATGTATTACATTCTGTATGAAAATCCTTTATTGGAATATACCGATAAGGATACGACTTGTATTGTTATTTTGAAAAGACAGGGAGATGAATATCAATTTGTTTCCAATGTAAGACAGTAATGCCGAGAAGTTACTTTTCACGGGTAGGGAAGCCGCTAATCGTATCGATTCAGGGTGATATTGAAAGTCTTGATCTGCAAAAATAGCCCTTAATTTCTAAATCATGTGCTCAAAGAATGTGCAGTTTATGGGCATTCCATACCCGTGTAAAGTAACAGATGTTTTGATCATTATGTCAGAATTGAATTCCTCACTTCTCCTTTATGGACTTTTTCCGCTCACATTGACACCATATGTCACATCCACACAAATGTCATAAAGCTGTTCATATGAGAAGCCGCTCACCAGAAAGCCTGTGATCGCAAAATCTTCAAGTCCTGTCTGGGACATCACATTGATGACATTTTTACCCTGAACCGCATCCACCCACATCATGACCGGGGTTCCCTCCAGGGAAAAAAGCGCATCACTCACTGTCTCAACCGCCTTGCCTGTTCCGTCAAAGTGTAGATATTCACATACATTGATACTGCTCGTGCTCCACAATGCCTTCTCGTATTCGTCCACGATACCATCATTGTTCAGGTCACACTGGTATCCTCCATAATCGGACAGTTTCTTCTCACTGCTGCCCAACATGTTCTCTTCCTCCTCGAACACTGCTTTGTAGGCAAGGCTTTCTGCTGCGACCTGTTCCGCATAAGCTCTGTATTCTTCCCGTGAACATTCCACAAGCGTTGTCTCATAATGTTCTGGAACCAGCATGAGTTCTGCCTGCTCCACACGCTCCCCGTCCACATAACAGGTGATACCAATCCCGTTATAGATCTTTTTCCCATAGTCAAAAAGCGTGCGGAACAGATAGTTTTTGCCATCGTATTCGAGCATGGCAAACTCCTCCCGCACGGAAGAGAACGTATCTGTCCGATGAAAAGTACCGTCCTTCTGTCCCTGATAAAAGACAAAATCCACAGAGCCATCACTTCCGCCATAGCTTTCCATGGCGATTATGTCCATCACACCATCATTGTCACCGTCCGCCGTCACCATAAGATACGCACCTGCCCAATCCTTATCCAGAACCGTCTGGCGCAAGTCAATATTTTGTTTTGCAATTGACAGGATTTCCTCTGTGGACAGTTCCCTGTCATTGACCATTGACTTAAGTGTCTCCAGCTCTGAGCCGCTGTGCATTGCCTCTGTGACCTTGTCCAAAAGTCCCTGCGGAATATAGGTCATCTCTTCCTGACTGCAATCAATGGTATGATAGCGGAAAAAAGTTCCCTCCGGCACCATCTGGTCATAGAATGTTCGATATAACTCCTGTATTTTTGCATTGCCCTGCTGATATTCCTCCAGTGTAAAATATGCACTAAAAATCTTTTCCTGCGCGATCGTATCATATGCCCATAACTGTACCATATCCCTGTGGATCAGCATCTCGCATTCCCGCAGTTTGACCAGCTCATTTCCCTCCCATTTCCAAAGTGTTTCTTTCTCGTTGGGCACACCCTGTCTGCCTGCTTCTCCATAACTGTATCTGTGTCCCCAGATAACTCCTGTGTCTGAAAATACCGCATCGCTCTGAATCCACAGAAACTCCTCTGGCACTTGTGCCTCCACATACCGTTTTTCTCCGGGATTCCAGAGATAAATTTTATTCGATGACACACTGATGTCCGGGAATCCGTCAAAATTATAGTCCTGGTATGTAATCTGCTCCTCTGATGCAGACGCAGTCGGCGCGATCTCGATTTTCTGATAGACCACGCCGTAATCCCCTTCTTTTTCGCGGTAGGTCTCCAGATAATCCCCATCTTGTACCAGACCGAGCCACCGCGTGTTGTCCTGTGCCGTATACCGAAATGCCAGAAAGGACTCTTTTCCTATTTTCAGCTTGTCAAACAGTACGATATAACTGTTATTGTTCCTGTCGCCGCATTCATAGATATCATTCCATCTGACTGCCTGATCATCTAACAGCCCGCCAAAAACGTACCTGCCTCCATATAACATCTCCTCTACAATGCAGATATTTTCCTCATATATCAGGATATATCCTCTTTTGTATCCGCTGGTGTAGGTAAAAAGCTCTATATTCTTATCCGTATCATAGCAGCGCAGACGCATGGTCGTATCTGGCAGCAGATCCATCAATGCGCTGAGCAGCGTCCACAGATTCGAACACTCTGCCCTGTAATATGTGATCCACAACCTTGCAGCCAAAGGTTTATCGCCCACTCCCTCTAAGTCGATCACCAGTCCCACTTGCTGCTCCTCTGGCCCCTGCTCCTGCATCTCGACGGTCACTCCGTCCGGCAGCCTTATGACAAGATCTCCGCAATACAATCTGTTTCCCATCTGCTGCAGCGGCGTGATGATCTCTGTCAGAGCAGCAGACGGCGGCTCTTCCCCCTTATCAGGCTGCAGACTGATATCATGGACACCGCCTATATAGCTATAGATTCCGAACAGTCCGATCAGCAACAGTTTTATAAGCGTTTTTATCGATGCATTCATACTTTCCTCCGCATATAAGATCGTTTTGGCATTATTTTATATGAAATATGCATCAAAGTTGCATCATAATCTGTCTAAAACTGTTATGGTATACTCATTCGTTCCAATACAGCCAGCTCTTGTTCTGACAAAACTCCTTCTGGAACATCACATTCCGGAATTACCTAATATTTTTCATTACCATTATCAAATACGATCTCAAAATGAGCTATATGATCTGCCGCCATCATACCAAATAACAAATCAAAACAGGCGTACGGCAGCAGCACTACCGCAGCAACGGCATACTCCCCGTCAGCTTATTGACCTTCTTCTTAGGAACTGTAGAAAAATAACTGACACATCTTGACTTGTCTATTTCTCCGATT
>CAMWLV010000195.1 GCA_947175175.1 uncultured Lachnospiraceae bacterium | reverse complement strand
ACGACTTCTGATAAATATGCTACATCTTTTGACTTCACGGAAGACGAAGTCTTTACAGCGCTTGATGATGCCGGATTTGGGGATCAGAAATAGAAGGTAAAAAGGTGGTATGCCGGTTTTACTTTCGGCGCATGTACAGATATTTACAATCCGTGGACAATTGTATTATTTATTAACAAAAAGGGAAAATATGACACCTATTGGTCAAACACAAGTGGGAACGGGCTTATTAATCTGTTGATTCAAAAAGGAAATCCGAATATTAAGCAAATAATGGAGGAGCTCCTGCAGGGAAAAAGATTCGAAGCAGAAATTGACGAAAAGATCGTATTTGATTAGCTGAATGGCAGTGCAGATGCAGTGTGGAGCCTTCTGCTTGCGACAGGATATCTGAAGGTGCTGGATCTGAAAGCACTGGATTCGGACGAAGAAGGAATAGGTGAAGAAGGGGATATCTGGTACACGCTGTCCATCACAAATTTTGAGGCAAAACGGATGTTCTGCAAGATGGTGAGAGACTGGTTTAAGAACGATACGGAAGTATATTATAATGAATTTATCAAAGCGCTCCTGAATGGCAACGTTAAAAAAATGAACACATTTATGAACAAGGTGGCATTGAACACTTTCAGTTCTTTTGACAGCGGAAATAAGCCTTCTGAACAGGCAGAGACGGAACGTTTTTACCATGGCTTTGTGCTCGGCATGGTAGTAAACCTTTCAGATGCATACAAAGTCCGTTCCAACAGGGAAAGGGGCAAAAACGAGCCCTGCTCGTTTGGACGGTATAATGTGATGATAGAACCTCTCGATAAAACCAGAAAGGCTTTTATTCTTGAGCTTAAGGTACTAGATCCTGATGAGGACGAGAAATCACTTGAAGATACTCTCGTAAATGCTCGGACCCAGATTGAAGAGAAACAATATGAGGCAGAACTTATATCTGCTGGTTTTGCGACGGATCAGATTCGTAAATACGGATTTGCATTTAGAGGAAAGGAATGCCTGATCGGATGAGGCTAACAAGATATTATACCTAATGACTTAGATTAGAATATATCTTTTTCTACAAGGCTGATACAGGAACATAGAAATGTTGCTGAGGAAAATAAATGATTGATCAGAGGAAAACATTGATGATGTATAAAAGATTTAAGACAGTAATAATTCTGGCAGCCATGGGCACATTATGTATGAATGGCTGTCAGACCAGTGTCTCCAGCGAAAAATATGAATCAGCGGAGATTGCATACATGAAAATATCAGCAGAGGATGCAAAGGAAATAATGGACAGTACAGATGATTTCGTGCTTATTGACGTAAGGGAAAATGACGAGTATGCCAACGGACACATAGCAGGAGCTTTGCTCATACCATATGGAGAAATTGAAGAACGGGCTGAAAACGAACTAACGGATAAGGATCAGACGATACTTGTATACTGCCGCAGCGGCAGGAGGAGCGCAATAGCAGCACAGACACTGACAGAGCTTGGTTATACGGATGTCAGGGATTTTGGTGGAATCATTGACTGGTCCTATGATATGGTAACCAACTAAAATACAGGATTTAGGATATATTGGAGGATGAACGTATGTCTGGATATTTGATCAAAGATACAACCAAAGAAGAACGGGAACAGATTGTTGCAGAATCACTTGGAAATATTTCAGCATCCTGTGACGGATGCAGTTCAGGTATTATAGAGATGTATCAGGATTATATTGATGGCAGAAAGGAACTTAGAGACATTAACATGGAATTTCATGCAAGGTATGTATCCGGAAACGAAGAACCAGAGCGGACAAGCTGTGGGATGTATTGAATACAATATATAGGAAAAAGGATTTGATCTGTGATTCAGAATATAGTTTTTTAGCTTTATAGAAACCTGCAGTGGCTTGTACAGTTAAAGAAATAAGATAAAAGTTCATAATAGGGTCGTACTCCTCAAAATTTCTTTCACCAATAGGTGAAAGCATTTTTAAGTTTGTAAAGGATAATGCTTATAACAGCAAATTTCCAAAAACCTCCGAAGGCAAACACCAATATAAAGAAACGGAAGGAGGCTTGAAAGTCATGTGTGAAATTATAGAGCGTATTACCACAGAAGAAATAAACAAGATTAATAAACTCAATGCAATTCTATTAAAAAATAAGCGTTATGACGATTTACAACGCGCCACAGAAGATCCCGAATTTCAGGAAAAACTTATTACCGAACTCCTTCCCAAAGAGTTCATTGACTGAATCCTTAATCAATTTTATATTTAACACCTGTTCACAACTGTTTAATGTTTTGCTTAATCAGGATACTCTATGATAAAGTTCTTTAATTGTTCTTGCTAATTGCTGTTTAAAGAAGCTTATACATATATAATGAGACAGTTCATAGAAAGAAGCATCTTAAGGAAACATAGCAGATCAGTTTTAAATTCCGGGGAGGTTGTAACGGAATTTACGGGGAAAGCGGAGTGCCAGACAAAAAAATGACAGGGATCCCGATCGATGTGAAGATCACGGAGGCAGAAGAACGGCTCCGTACCGGCAGCTGTGATATGGTGAACAGGGAAATCGTTCACCAGGTAAAAATGTTGAACCAGCAAATGCTCAGAAGCTTGGACGGATTGATTTCCTTTAAGGAAGAAATCCTGAGAGAAGTGACTAAGTGTCGACTTTATACGACAAACTATCCGTTGCTGATCGAGCATATTTTACGGGAAGCGAAACTGTATCGTGAGATGATTGAGGAACTTGAGCAGAGGGGACGCATCACCGCGCCAGATCAAAGGAATCTCGAGATATTCTGGAATCAGATCATGATGGAACATGCCCAGTTTATCCGGGGGCTGTTAGATCCGACGGAATGTGACCTGATGGATACGGCTGATGGATTTGCGAAAGATTATTGCCGCCTTTTGGAAGAGGCACAGCAGCAGGACAGGAAGGCAATGAATGCACTGACCGCAAGGACGTTACAGACGACAAAGCAATATCAGCAGTTTAAAACGGCGGGGACAGAAGGGATCACGGGCTGTGAGATCCGTTCCATCATTCTTCCGCTTTTGGCGGACCATGTGCTCCGCGAAGCGAACCACTATCTGCGTATCCTAGAACATGCACAGAAAGGCAGGGATTAGTATGGAGTTATGCAGATATCCAAAAACGGGAAATGTCAGGACTTTCTATATTGAGGCGATACAGATCCCCATCGTGTATAACAAATATGGGGATTACGATCCGGACGGCCTGCTCTATGTGCTTGAGGAGGACGCGGAAAGGATCAAAAGAGAAGCCCTTCAGAGATTCGGGATGGAGATACCGCAGCCATATAAGGAAGTACAGCCGTTGGTGATCCGCGTTAACCGGGGAGATACGGTGAAAGTCCGGTTCCGGAATTCCCTGAACCGCAGACTGTCGATTCATGTACAGGGACTTTCCTATGATGTCAATACCTCGGACGGAAGCAGTGTAGGATACAATGATGACAGTACCACAAGCGGGGAAATCTGGTATACATGGCATGCTGACACAGAGGGAGTCTATCTGTTTAACGATATGGCAGATCCCAGGAGCACGGAGGATGCAACCAACATTCATGGTCTGTTCGGGGCTGTCATTGTAGAGGCGCCGGAGGCGGAGTGGTTTGATCCGGAAACAGGGGAAGAACTGAAAAGCGGGTTGATGGCAGATATTTATCAGCCCGGAAAACCGGCATTCAGGGAGTACAGTGTCTTTTTCCATGATGAGCTGGAAATATTGAATAAAGAAGGCGAACCGCCAATTGACCCGCATACAGGGCTTCCTTCAATGACAACAGCGATCAGCTACCGCTCTGAACCTATGCGCAACCGGATGCCTCACTCACATGACCCGGCTAATTCCGCGGAGGATGTATCCATGAGTTCGTGGGTATACGGTGATCCTGCACCGCCGATCCTTTTCGCCTATGTCGGCGATCCGGTAAAGATCCGGCTGCTTCACGGGGGAGTGAAGGAAACCCACGTTTTTCACCTTCACAACCATCAGTGGAGGCTGGAGGCGGATAATCCGGTTTCAACGATCCTAGATTCCATCACCATCAGCCCCCAGGAATGTTATACACTGGATATTTTATTCGGAGCCGGGAGCCTGAACCATGTGATCGGGGATGTGATATTCCATTGTCATCTCTATCCCCATTTTATGGAGGGCATGTGGACTTTGTGGAGGATTTATGATAGGCTTCAGGACGGAACAGGGGAATTGCCTGACGGGACACCCATTGCGGCCCTTATGCCGTTAAGAGACAGGGAACTTCCGCCAAAGAAGGATAAGATGCATCCGGGTTATCCGAATTTCATAGAGGGCAGGTATGGCGAAAGCCCATTGCAGCCGCCTCTTGGGGTACGGCTGCCGGGTGGAGGCGTGACCAATAAACCAATCCCGCTTGAGAGGGCAAACTTTGTAGAAAACGCAGTACCCGGAGCGTTGTATACGGATACCTGCCCGTGCCATACAGACAGGAAAATAAAAGTATTTGAGATTGCCATGGTACAGGCAAAGATCACCTACAACCGTTATGGCTGGCATGATCCGCAGGGACGTTTTTTCGTCCTCAGGGAAGAGCTGGAGCGGCACGGAGGTCTGGAGAGTTATATCCGTAAAGTAGAAAGACAGGAGATCAAAGTGAAGCCGTTAGTTATCCGTGCAAATGCCGGAGACTGTATCGAACTGCGAACCACAAATCTCCTGCCGGAATTTATCGAGGGGAGTCCGTTCCAGCCAAGAACCAAAACGGATATTGTAGGCCATCACCTGCATCTGGTAAAATTTGATACCATTGTCTCAGATGGTTCTGCCAACGGCTGGAATAACATTGCAGGCGCAAGACGGTATGAAACATTAGTGGAGCGTTTTTTTCTTTATAGGAAATTGCGACTTTTAAAAAGAGAAGGAAACATATGTTTTACAGATGGTACGTTCGTATGATGACATAGAAAGGCAACACGATAAGACGATCAGGTATATTTTAGAAGATATAAAATCCTTCTTCACCAAAATCGTCATCAAGTTCATCATCATTGAGGAAATAATCCATATCCAGAAGATCTTCATCGCTCATGGAGCGAATGTCCTTTGAAGTCATGCCTTCTGGCGGATTACCAATGTATTTTCTGCGTAATTTCTCTGTTGATGGATTCATAAGATTACAGCCCCTTTGTTTTTGTTTAGTATACCACAGACAAAGGAAACTGTGGCAGATATTTTTGTCATGCAGAAGAACGCTTTCCACGAGATTTGGACATGACTTTCTCGTATAGTTCTTCCAGAGAAACACGCCTGTGTCCAAAATATAATTCAAGAAAGAGCATAGTGGCACCACATTCCGGACATTTAAGGGGATCGTAGCCAAAAGAAGACAGCATACAAGTGCGCCATTGATTAAATGACAGAAAGAAAGCATGTTTTTCTTTTGAAATGGCACGTCTGAGTTTTTTGTCGGATTCACGGTGGCGTGCATAGAGACCACCATAACGGATCATTTTAAAATGTTTTTCAGGGATGTGCCTGATCAGACGTCTGATGAAATCCATAGCAGGAAGTGTTTCTTCAACATAGGCATCATCCTCATGACGGTTGTAATGGAAAGTAACGTTTTCACCATCGTAGTTATCAATGCGGGAGGTCGCGATAACAGGCCTTCCAAGGTAACGGCCAATATATTTGACAACCGTTTTCGGGTCGCATTTGTTTGGCTTTGCATAGACATAAAATCCATGTTCGTTGTTTTTATAACACAGGGCTTTGGTCTTTTTAAAGGAGGGGCCAATGATCTTCTCCATCTCATTAAGAAGGGCGGTACGGAAGGCATTGCGGAGAAAAGTGTAATTAAAATATTTTACATTTTTCCAGAATCCGGAGTCGCTAAGACCGCCTTCCGATAAAAGACAGTGTATGTGAGGATTCCATTTTAAATCCCTGCCAAAAGTGTGGAGGACCAGGATAAATCCCGGAGTGTAGTTCATGGATTTGTTAAGTTTATTGAACATGCGCAGGATGACACTGTTAACTGCATGAAAGAGGCAGTTAAGAAGGTCACGGTCTTCCAGAAAAAAGTGACGCAGGTTCGCATCTATAGTAAAAACGCAGTGTCTGTGCTGGACATTAATGAGCTTGAAAGACATCTGGGTAGTCCTTTCCATGGCGTATTTATTGCCACAGGTAGGACAGAAACGGCTGTGGCACCTGAAAGGAACATATTTGAGATTACCGCAGTGGGGACAGCCAAACATGGTGCCGCCAAAAGAATGATCGCCGCAATGGATCATTTTCTCAATATTTTCGAGCTCGCATTTACGTGGGTGAAGGGTATATTTAATTTCGTCATAATAATCATTAAAAATTTCCTGTAATACATTCATGAGATTATTATAAACGAAGTGGAGGGAAAAGAAAACCCCTCACCCCTCAAGATTGAGGGGCTGGGGGAGTTGATGTGTCGAAGACACTTTTTTATTATATAGGAAATTGCGATAATAGAAAGAAACCACAAACATATATT
>CAMWLV010000194.1 GCA_947175175.1 uncultured Lachnospiraceae bacterium | reverse complement strand
TCAAGTCCGCCGCCATAATCGATATTAGGATTTTTCATTTTCACAAATCCGGTATTCTCTTTTTTGTAACACATAAACACATTGTTTCCAATTTCCAGAAATCTTTCACTATCTGATGCAGGATGATCCAGAGAATCCCCATCTGGTTCAAAATCATAAAACATTTCATTATCCGGTCCTCCTGGTTCACCAACAGGCATATCGAAAGGACTTCCTACCCGGCTCCACCAGTTCTCCTTTTCACCGTATAAAAATATCCGGCCTCCCCTGGAGGTTCCATATTTGTAAGGCTCATCTTCTACAATAGGCTCAATGCCAACAGATTTAAATTTCTCTGACCAGAGTCGAATTGCCTCCGTATCTCTCTCAATATTCAGTTCCTCGCTTCCTTTAAACACACTGATATACAGTCTATTGGGATCAATTCCCAATTCATTAACCTGCCAATCCCAAATAGCATCAATCTGCTTTTTCTTATAGTTGTTCTCATTTGCTCTGAATTCCCAACGACCTATCATTTCGAAAAATGTCAAATGAGACATGTCGCCCACTTCTTCAATATCCACTGTTCTTAAACACTTCTGAATGTCTGTTATCTCATTCCCTATTGGGTGCTTTTCGCCCAGCAAATAGGGAACCATCGGCTGCATTCCACTTCCTGTAAACAGCGTTGAAGGGTCATTTTCCGGCAATAGGCTCGCAGAAGGTACTTGGCTGGCTCCTATTCTTTTCATATAGCCGACATATGATTTTCTTAATTGATCTGGTGTCATTATTTCTCTGTGCTCCTTTCCTAAAAAAACTACGTCCTTAATTCTTACAAAACAAAACGCCCTAAGTTGACTACTTATCAACTTAGGGCGAACTTACCTGTCCGTGTTACCACCTAACTTCAGATTTCTCTGCACTTTATCAATACAGGATTGCTCCGATATTGTTTCCTACGATAACGGGGGAACTCCGACGAAGCCTACTTAGATTACTCTGTTCGGTCCGCAACTCCAAGACTGCTTCTACATTAGATCAATAAAGATTCGCACCAACCATCTTCTCTCTGAAAAATCCCTAATGTATACTACTTCTCTTCCTAGTTTTTGCTGTAATTTGGTTTATATACTAACATACTGTTTTTTATCTGTCAATCACTTTTATGAAATAAGATCCTAGTACTCCATCCGGTCAGAAATTAGAATTGTGAACCGCCTGTTTCGCACCATTGCGTCGTTAAAATTTCTAGACGATGCCACCGCATCGCCGTCGAAATTTTGCCTAGCACTGGCACGAACCATGCAGCTCACAACTCCAATTTCTGTGTGGATGGAGTACTAGCCTGCTCAATTATCTGTTCTGCACAGCTATCCGCTTTTTTGGTATGGAAAGTTCTTAGTTATTCCTCCTTTCGTCTGGCTATGCCTGTTGGGAAAGGCGGAAAATACAGCCACTCTGCGCAATTATATTTGAGCTTTCACAGGAAATATGCTATGATGTGATATAGAGAGTACTTTTCACATGCAAAAAACAGCTAATAAAAGGAGAACGATATGGACAGAAAAGCGACCGCAAGAGAAACCCTGACAATCATGGAGCAGGGATATTATCAATATGAAGGACAAAAAATAGACATTCAATCAGACATGGACGCCTCCATACGCGCCAGTTTCCTGATCACGCCAGAACGGGGAGCAGCACTACTGGAAAAATACAACAAGGTGGAACGCACAGAAATACGCGAAGAACGTGTAGAAAACCTCTCCACAGTAGACGCGATCCGAAAACTTGCAAAGGAAGGCAGGGACGACATTGGCGTGTTGAACTTTGCCAGCGCCAAAAATCCAGGAGGCGGTTTTATCAATGGCGCGATGGCGCAGGAGGAGAGCCTGGCGGCATCAAGCACCTTGTATCGGACATTGACGGCACATGAGGAATACTACCGGAATAATCGTGCCCAAAACTCTATGATGTACACAGACCACGCAATCTATTCACCAGATGTGGTATTTTTCAGAGATGGCAGTTTTCGGCTGATTGAGAATCCCGTCAAGGCATCTGTGCTGACCCTCCCTGCAGTCAATATGGGGCAGGTGCTGTTAAAGGGCGAGGATTCCGCAGAGGCAGAGCGCGTCATGCGGCGGCGCATGAAACTGGCACTGGCAATTTTCGCAGAGCAGGGAGCCAAAAATCTGGTGCTTGGCGCTTACGGGTGCGGTGTATTCCGCAATGATCCGCATCTGATCGCTGCCTGGTGGAAAGAGCTTCTGGAGGAAGGCATGGGCAGTTATTTTGATTCCATTTTTCATGCAGTGCTGGATCATTCAAAAAACGGAAACTGCATCAGGGCTTTTGAAAACATTACAAAACCTTTGGTCAGAAAGGACAGTGTTTAGCGATGCAAGAGATGAAAAACAATGACGAATCACAGTATCAGATAATGATCGACCAGCTCAGAAGCGCAAATGCCGAGCTTTCCGAGTCACTGCGCGCAGCCGAGGAGGAAAATCGTGCCAAGAGCAGCTTTTTATCTAGTATGTCCCACGATATCCGGACTCCGATGAATGCGATCATGGGAATGACTTCTATCGCACTTTCGCACATTGATGAAAAATCGCGTGTGTTCGACTGTCTCCAGAAAATCCAGACCGCCTCGACACATCTGATGAATCTGGTCAACGACGTGCTAGATATGTCGCGTATCGCAAGCGGCCGTATGACACTGAGCGAGGAAGCTTTTTCCCTTGCCGACATGGTGCACGACATCATGATCATTGTGCGTCCGCAGGCAGCGCACAAGCATCAGGAATTTCATCTGGAAATTGGGCAGATTTACGAAGAAAATCTGATCGGCGATCCGCTTCATCTGCGGCAGATCATGGTAAATATCATCGGAAATGCAGTGAAATATACACAGGAAGACGGTACGATCCATGTCAGTATCTCTCAACACATTGGTCAGTCAGAGTTTCCTGGTCAGGAAACAGATAATAGAATATGGCTCGACTTACTGTGTGAGGACAACGGCATCGGCATGAGCCAGGAATTCCTCAAAAGGATTTTCGAGCCGTTCGAACGCGTGAACAATACCACAACCAGCAAGATAGAAGGCACCGGTCTTGGAATGGCGATCGTCAAAAGCCTGCTTGACCGGATGGGCGGCGAGATTAAAGTTGAGAGCGAGGAGGGTAAAGGAAGCCGCTTTCATATATCAATTCCTTTCGCAGCTGCCCCTCACACAGAAGGTACACAGACTTTGCCGACAGGGCAGACCGTGCTGATTGCCGAGAGCATGGACAGCCGGGCACAGCAGATTGCAGATTACCTGAAAGACGGCGGCATGGAAACAGTGCATCTTAAAAATGGTATGGACGCGGTGACCTGGCTGACAGAAGCACAGTACGAAAACCGCATGCCATGTGCCCTGCTTCTGGGACAGGAGCTCAACGATATGTCTGTCCTCGATGTGGCAGCCCATGTGCGTGACCTTGCCGGCAGGGAATTTCCGATCATCATGGTCGCAGAGGTCGACTGGGCTCAGATCGAATACCGCGCGACAAGGGCCGGAATCACCGCTTTTGTCCCCTGTCCCCTGTTTAAGAGCCGGCTCTTTGCGGCATTATCCGAACTGATGGACAAAGCACAGAGAAACAATTCTGAGCGTCTGGGAAAACATGTTGATTATAGTCAATACCGCCTTCTGCTTGTCGAGGACAATGAGTTCAACCGCGAGATTGCCATAGAACTGTTGTCACAGACTGGTGTGCAGATTGAGACAGCCGAGAATGGACTCCGCGCAGTGGAGGCTTTTGAAAAATCGCCGGAGAACTATTATGACTTAATTTTCATGGATATTCAGATGCCCGTGATGAACGGCTATGACGCGGCCAGAAAGATTCGCCAGCTTCCCAGAAAAGACGCGGAAAGTATCATTATCGTTGCGATGACTGCCAACGCTTTTGTGGAGGATATCCGCTTGTCAAAGGAAGCCGGCATGAATGAGCACTGTTCCAAACCAGTAGACGCGGAACACCTGTATGAGATCCTGCGCAAACGCTTATCAGCAGAAGAGTAAAATTGGAGGGAATCATTTATGCAGCCATATCAGGAAGAATATATTGCCAATTTAAAGGATATTGCTGTACTGGCAGCACGCAAATATCAAAACTGCCATTCTTTTGAAACATACCGTGAAACACTTCTTAAAAACCGAAGTCTCATAGAGGCAAAAGTCAACCGCAATATCGAACTCCTGCGCAATGAATTATTCCCGCTGTTTGACAGACTTTTTGAGGCGGAACCAAATGAACTGGAGGAGTTAGAGGAATTTGCCAAAAGATTGCTGGACGGAAAAAACGAACTGGACGGCGGGCTCTTCTGCCAGATCTATCAGGCACTGCTGAGTCATGCACGACACACAAAAGACTGCAATGCGATCATCCGCTGTCTGTACTGGCTTGGAATCGGGCGTCACAATATGTGCAGCAAAATGGTGGGATTGGATCTGCCGGATATCGAATATTACATGTCACAGATGCGGCTGTGCTTTACGGAAGCTGCGGCATACCTGAAATATTATGATGACATATGCGATATCGAGACCAAAGGATATATCTTGCGCTCCCGCGCCAACACCGCACTAGGGCAGTTCAAGTCCGCCAGTTCCAAAATCCACTTGACCAGACAGACACTTCAGCTTTTGCAGGATGAGGACTTCCAGCAAAAAACACCGGAACTTCCATGGGACAGATACATATACATGACACATCAACAGATGATCTCCGGCATCTCCTACAACAGGGAAAACGACATGACAGCCCAGGATGTGACGGCGATCATGGAATCGGCACATATTGTCCACAAGAGACAGATTCAGGAGGCAATCAGCAACAATGAGGCCCCCCCTATGCGGTCTGCCTTCTCCTGCTATGCCATAGAATATTACTGTGGTCTGCTCACTTTGGAAGACCTGCTCGGAAGAATGGAAGAATTGATGGATCTGGCAGACACATCAAGCTTTTCGAGTGATGCCATGTATACAATCATCTCCCTTCCAGCAATCTACTGCCAATATTTAAGAGAATACCCGGAACAACTGTCCGGACGTGAAAAATATCTGGAAAGCCTGTATCGCAAGATTATCGCCTACACGGACGCTTTTCCTGAAAATGAGGCAAATGAGCAGATTTTTTACTTTCTTAGACAACTTGCAACGACCTTTATTGAGACAGCACACAGTATTTCTTATGGAGAATTTCAGCAGATCATGTTGATCCATTTTGCGCCTGATATTTATATCCACTCACAGGTAGTTGGCAAAACAGCCGCCGCCTTCTGTGAGATCATCATGAACGAGGAACCCTCTTTCTTTGACGATATCGAATATATACGGCAAATATCTGATCCCGGCACCAAGCGTCAGGCAGTCCTAGAGCTTGCAATGAACAGCGGTACCTTCCACGATGTGGGTAAGATCAACTTCATCAGCCTCTTTACGCGAACCGCAAGACAGTGGTTTGAGGAGGAGTATGAGATCACATATCTGCACACAGTCGTCGGAAGCACACGTTTGAACGCCTGTATATCAACGCGTCATTACGCTCCAGCAGCCCTCGGCCATCACAGCTGGTATGACGGTTCACGCGGTTATCCCGAATCATACAAACGTCTGGAATGCCCCTATCGTCAGATGGTCGATGTGATCGGTCTGATCGACTGGATGGATAACTCAATGAACTGTGCATGGCTGTATGGACACACCAAAAAAAGCTTTGACGAGGCTGTTCAGGAGGCAATTGCACTGGAGAGAAGACGATTTTCTCCGCTTCTGACAACAAGGCTTCGCGACAAAGCTGTAACAGAAAAGCTCAGACAGGCATTTGAGACGGCGCGCTATGATGCCTGTTACCATTTGTATCAGGAAACAATACCACACGAAAAATCACCACAGAAAATCATTCGCTTATAACGAAAGAACGAGAATGACATGCAATAAGCTAGTCGTCCTCGTTCTTTCACATTTGTCCCCTATATGTATCCTGTTGTGTAATAGTACACTATTGAATCTGATTTAAAATCTTTGGATCCTTGATCTTTGTATCCTCCGCAAACAGAAGAATCTTTGACATGATCTCCGCCGTCTTCGGATCATCATCCATAAACGGCAAGAAAATACGCCCCCTGCTCTGCGAGTGAACCGGAAGGACAAACAGCATCGCATTTCCAAGCTGATGTCTGAAAATACCACGTATTCCAAGGTGGGTGCATCCACATCACTCGGCGAAAACCAGTCCGCCATAGCATAGATACAGGCTGACTATGAAAACACTCGCTGGTTTCCTTCACAAACGCTTCATCGCGAAGGCACTGCCCCATCAGCCGCAGCAGTTTTTCGCTGAAGCGGTCCACGCTCTTTTCATTAAATATTCCAATCCATGCACTAATTGCACATTTGATAGAAGGATAGCGAATCAGGTTGTTTTCCTCGACAACGGAAAACAGATGCAGAAACGCTTCCGGCCGCCCAGCATCCATCGTCTCACAGACCACCTGGCGCGCGCCCTCCTGCAGTCTTGCTGCAAGGAGAAACTTGCCGAGCTCCTCATAGAGTTCTTTGCTCTTCGACATGACAATGCCTAGTAGATCGAATAATAAATAACTGACACATTACATGGCAGATTCCTTTACGGATATCTCATCAAGTTTGTATGCCCAATGATATACAACCGGCTCTTGATTA
>CAMWLV010000193.1 GCA_947175175.1 uncultured Lachnospiraceae bacterium | reverse complement strand
AGCTGGACATTTATACGGCGTCCTTGTCACAAGTAATTTCTGAACAGTTCCTAAGATTCGTTAATAGAGAGGGATTAAGAAAATGTATGCTCAGGATAAAAAGCGTATTTTACAATATATCAAAGATACTGCATTTCCGGAGTGCAAAAATGGGAATAGGAGTTATCTTGGCGCATTGCAGAGAATATTTGTTTTTTCGGATGAAAAACAGATGCAGACCGAAGCGGCTGCGATAGACGAGGAAGTATTGTCCAATATATCTGTAAAAGACCTGCTCTGGTTATCAGAAAATTTTAGAAGCTGGCGGTGGGACTTTTACGTGTCTGATATGGCAGACTGGGACATTGATTTTAGCAGAGATAATTTTTTGCATCTGAGTGATGGGCAGTATGAAGCGTTGTTGAAGTTTGGAACTTTTATTTCAAATGGATACAGCAGACAGTGGTGTGTGGAACTGCTTGGACATGTGGAAGGGGCTCTGCCTTTTTTGATTCTGCGCATGAATGACTGGGTTGCGCCGGTACGGGAGAGGGCGTTTGATGTGGCTCGGCAGCGGGTGAATGAGTGCAGGCTTCAAGAACTGTTCTTTGCACTTCCGATGCTCGAGAAGGTTACATATTCCGGCAGGCGTGATGCGGACAGACTTCATGACTTGCAGGAGCAGATGGAGCATGTGATCGGGCAGAAACTTCGCTTGGCGGCGGACGAGGAACTTGATGAGATCTGTCACTATGAGATTTCTGTGAAAAATGCTGTCTATCGTTTTGTGAATCAGAATAAGATGCTGAAGCGCGTACAGATGGAGAGATTGCTATCGGCAGAAAAAGCCAGTTATGGGAAAAGGCTGCTGATCTTAGGGATTTTACAGCACCATGGATGGGATAGCGAAAAAGCAGAGGAATATCTGGCATCAAAAAGTGCCATTGTGAGATATCATGTGCTGCTGTACCGTTATGAAAGGGAGAAGAGCGCGTGGGCAGGACTGGAAAAAATGCTGCTTGACCCGTCAAAACGCATACGGGAAAATGCAGCCTATATTCTTGTCAAACGAAAGGGAATGGATATTACGTCATACTATCTGCAGGAGCTGAAACGTGATGTTTCCAAGACCGTGCTGTTGGGAATCGGGGAAAACGGAACGAAACAGGAGATTGATGCTGTCCTTCCTTTCTTGGAAAATACGGATGAACAGATTTGCAAGGCGGCGCTCATTGCATACGGAAATCTGGCAGAAGAGTCAGGTGAGGCGGTGTACTGGCGTTTTTTGTCTGACGACAATTCGGTTCTGGCAAGACAGGCATACCGTCTGATTCAAAAATACCATATTTTATATAGTGCATTAAGTCTGTATAATGGTTTTATGCAAAGTCGGGAGAGGGCTTCGGGGGAATGTTTTCTGAAGCTGCTGTTGTGTGCGCCTCCATGGCTAAGACTGCCATATCTGCTCATGCTGTATTGTGATGCGGAACTTTCGGATGTGTGGCACAGTATCATTTTGACAAAAATCTGTGAAAGGAATCTGTACGCGAGAATATCCAAACAACAGGAGCGGGAGATCTGTGATATTCTGGAACAGAATGCGCATCAGATACCCGCAATGGTGAGCGAAAGGATTCGGTTTGATTTAAGGTATGTGGTGAAGTGAATGAATGGATTGAATTGATGGGTACGTTGAATTGAGCAGTGGTAGTATGATATTATTAGTTGCAGGGAGCGGCTGAACAGAGGTCAAAAAAGAAATAATAAAGGAGATTGAAGATATATGCAAAAAGATGGAGAGAAATTTTAAATAATAGAAGGTTTTGGGGTGGAGCTTAGGAGGGAAAATATGGCATTCACACATCTGCATGTACATACGGAGTACAGTCTGCTTGACGGCTCCAATAAGATCAAAGAATATGTAAAACGTGTCAAGGAGCTTGGCATGGACAGCGCAGCGATTACAGACCATGGTGTCATGTACGGCGTGATTGATTTCTATAAGGAAGCGAAGTCAAACGGCATCAAACCGATTCTTGGCTGCGAAGTCTATGTCGCGCCGAACTCGCGATTTGACAAGGAAGTCGGCGGCGGTGAGGAGCGCTACCACCATCTTGTGCTGCTGGCGGAAAATAACGTCGGCTATGCCAATCTGATGAAAATTGTCAGCAAGGGATTTACAGAGGGGTATTACTACAAGCCGCGTGTGGATATGGAGGTTCTGGAGCAATATCATGAGGGCATTATTGCGCTCTCCGCATGCCTTGCAGGCGAAGTGCCGAGATTGCTGGCAAAAGGGCTTTATCAGGAAGCGAAAAAGACAGCACTGAAATACGAAAATTGTTTTGGAAAAGGGAACTATTTCTTTGAGCTGCAGGATCATGGAATTCCTGAGCAGCGGACAGTCAACACGGCGCTTCTGCGCATGAGCAAGGAGCTTGATATTCCGTTAGTTGCGACGAACGATATTCATTATACTTATAAGGAAGATGCCCAGTCGCACGATATCCTGCTCTGTATCCAGACAGCGAAAAGGGTTTCCGACGAGGACAGAATGCGCTATGACGGGGGACAGTATTATGTCAAGAGCGAGATGGAGATGCGGGAGCTTTTTCCCTATGCACAGCAGGCGATTAACAATACGGCGATGATCGCAGACCGGTGTAATGTGGAGATTGAATTTGGCGTGACGAAGCTGCCCAAATTTGATGTGCCGCAAGACTATGATTCGTGGAGCTATCTCAACAAGCTCTGCACAGATGGATTAGCGGAGCGTTATCCCAATGATGACGGTGAGATCAGGGAAAAGCTGGACTATGAGCTTGGCGTGATCCGGAAGATGGGATATGTTGACTATTTCCTGATCGTGTGGGATTTTATCAACTGGGCGCGGGAGCATAACATTCCAGTCGGACCGGGGCGCGGTTCTGCGGCGGGAAGCATTGTTTCGTATTGTCTGCATATCACAAATATCGATCCGATCCGTTATAGTCTGCTGTTTGAGCGTTTCCTGAATCCGGAGCGCGTATCCATGCCGGATATTGATATTGATTTCTGTTATGAGCGCAGGCAGGAGGTAATCGACTATGTCAGTGAAAAGTATGGACATGACAAAGTCGTGCAGATCGTGACCTTTGGTACGATGGCGGCAAAGGGCGTGATCCGTGATGTCGGACGTGCGCTTGATCTTCCATATAACTACGTTGACGGGATTGCAAAGATGATACCAAATGAAGGCAATGCACCGGTGAGTATCACGCGTGCGCTGGAGAAGAACCCCGAGTTTCGGACGCTCTATAAGGAGGATGAACAGGTTCACTATCTGATCGATATGTGTTTAAAGCTGGAAGGTCTTCCGCGCCATACTTCCATGCATGCGGCAGGCGTCGTGATCTGTCAGAAGCCGGCTGACGAGTTTGTGCCGCTGTCGCGCGGCAGTGACGGGGCGATCACGACACAATTCACAATGACCACGATTGAGGAGCTTGGTCTGTTAAAAATGGATTTTCTGGGGCTTCGGACATTGACGGTTATCAAAGATGCGGTGGACAATGTGGAAAAAACGACGGGAATCCATATTGATGTGGATAACATTGACTATGATGACAAGAAGGTGCTCGCCTCTCTCGGAACCGGAAAGACGGACGGCGTGTTCCAGCTTGAAAGTCAGGGCATGAAGAATTTTATGAAGGAGCTGAAACCGCAGAATCTCGAGGATGTCATTGCAGGAATTTCATTGTATCGGCCAGGTCCTATGGATTTTATTCCTGCATATATCAGGGGAAAAAATAATCATGATGCAGTCACTTATGCCTGTCCGCAGCTCGAGCCGATCCTGGCGCCTACATACGGCTGTATTGTCTATCAGGAGCAGGTTATGCAGATTGTGCGTGATCTCGGCGGCTATACATTAGGGCGCAGCGACCTCGTGCGGCGTGCGATGAGCAAGAAGAAGGCATACGTCATGGAGCAGGAGCGCAAGAATTTTGTGCACGGCAATCCTGAGGAGGGTGTGCCGGGGTGTGCATCATGCGGCATTTCGGAGGCGGTGGCAGACCAGATTTACGGGACGATGATGGACTTTGCCAAGTATGCGTTTAACAAATCCCATGCGGCGTGCTATGCAGTAGTGGCTTACCAGACCGCATATTTGAAATATTATTATCCGGTGGAATTCATGGCAGCATTGCTGACCTCTGTCATTGACAATGCGTCCAAGGTATCGGAGTACATTATGATCTGCAAGAGTATGGGTATCCGGATCCTGCCGCCTGATATCAACGAGGGAGAGTGTGGTTTTTCGGTATCAAATGGTGCGATACGCTATGCGCTGAATGCGATTAAGAGTGTGGGCAGGACAGTGATCGAACGAATCGTGGAGGAGCGGGAAGCGCATGGAAACTATCAAAACCTCAAGGACTTCATCGAGAGAACGCAGACTTATGATGTCAATAAGCGTGCGATTGAGAATTTTATCAAGGCGGGAGCTTTTGACAGCTTTGGTGCGACCAGGAAACAGCTGATGAGTGTCTATGCGACGATTCTGGACAGTATCACGCACAGCAAACGCGGTGTGACGGCAGGTCAGATGTCGCTGTTTGACATTGTTTCGGAGGAGGATAAAAAGGAGCTGGAAATCAAGATGCCCGATGTCGGTGAGTATGAGAAGGAGCTGCTGTTAAGCTTTGAAAAAGAAGTGCTGGGATTCTATGTTAGCGGACACCCTATGCAGGAATATCAGTCTGTATGGGAGAAGCGCATTACGGCAAAGACCTCTGACTTTTACCTCGATGAGGAGACAGGGCTCACACATGTTCAGGACAAAACCAAGGCTACGATTGGCGGTATGATCATGGACAAGAAGATCAAGTACACCAAGCAGGATAAGATTATGGCATTTCTCACCGTGGAAGATCTCGTAGGCAGCATAGAAGTCGTCGTATTTCCAAATGCATATGAGAAGTATTCGTCAAAGCTTCTGGAGGAGAGTAAGGTGTTTATCGAGGGCAGGGTGCAGGTGGAAGACGAGCGCGACGGCAAACTGATCTGTGAGAGCATTACCTCCTTTGATGAGATTCCAAGAAAGGTGTGGCTCAAATTTCCGGACATGAATACCTACATTAATAAGGAAGCAGATCTCTTTGATGCGATTTATGACTCGGAGGGAATTGATAATGTCATTATATATATAGAAGAAACACGTCAGAAAAAGACACTGCCTCCCAACCGGAACATCAAGGCGGACAGTACTGTTCTTGACAGGCTCCGCGGCTTGTTCGGGGAGGAAAATGTCAAGGTGGTAAGCTGATCATATGATATTTTTTTATCAAAGAGTATTGTATTCTTGTAAAAAAAAGGGTACAATCATTGTAGCGAAAAATAACATTAATATTATAAAGTAACAACATTACTGTTTATGCATAAGAAAACGTATAACGGATGTGTAAAATCTATTTGCGGAGCAAATTTTGTATGATTTTTACGCATTACCTGAACGGAGCGAACAGTAATGTAACAATTCAGGCATTAATCCATAGGAGGTATGATGAGATGTCAAGTGATATTAAGGCGATAGGTGTATTGACAAGTGGGGGAGACGCACCGGGAATGAACGCTGCGCTGCGCGCAGTGGTGAGAAAGGCTCTGACAAACAATGTAAAAGTAAAAGGTATTAAGCGGGGCTACATGGGATTGCTCAATGAGGAGATCATTGACATGGAGGCACACAGTGTATCGGATATCATTCAGAAGGGCGGTACGATTCTCGGTACAGCGAGATGTCTTGAATTTAAGGATCCCAATATACAGGAAATGGCGGCTCAGATTTGTCGTAAGCATGGGATTGACGGACTCGTGGTAATCGGTGGTGACGGTTCCTACAGAGGTGCACAGGGACTTGCAAGGCACGGCATCAACACAGTCGGTGTGCCGGGGACAATCGACCTTGACATTGCATGTACAGAGTATACAATCGGTTTCGATACGGCGATTAATACAGCGATGGAGGCAATCGATAAGGTAAGAGATACATCATCCTCTCATGAGAGATGTTCTATCATAGAGGTTATGGGAAGGCATGCTGGTTACATTGCACTTTGGACAGGCGTTGCAACCGGTGCGGAGGACATTCTTATTCCGGAGAAGTACACTTTTGACGAGCAGCAGCTGATTAACAATATTATAAGGAGCAGAAAGAAAGGAAAGACACATCACCTTATTATAAATGCCGAGGGTATCGGTCATTCAACTTCCATGGCAAGGAGGATTGAGGCTGCCACAGGTATTGAGACAAGAGCTACCATTCTAGGCTATCTGCAGCGCGGCGGTAATCCAACTTGTAAGGACAGGTATTATGCGTCCATCATGGGGGCTTATGCGGCAGACATTCTCTGCGATGGCAAGTCAAACAGAGTCGTTGCATACAAGCATGGTTCATTTATCGATTATGATATTGAGGAAGCACTTAATATGCAAAAGGATATTGATGAATATCAGTATGACATTAGTATGAAAATGTCGAGATAATACAGGAAAGGAAAAGGAGCAGTCGAGCAGGGAAGAATAAAATCTCTCTGCTCGATTTTTATGCAGTCACTGAAGTGCACATCGGCGGGGGTTACTGTTCACACCCCTACTGTGTTTTGCATGTTTATACGTTTTTTCGGTGTGAACAGCAACATTTATGCACACAAAATGCTAAAGGGCAAGCATTTTGGCGCTTGATTCCCACTACTTAAATGGGGGAGTGAACAGTAACCG
>CAMWLV010000192.1 GCA_947175175.1 uncultured Lachnospiraceae bacterium | reverse complement strand
AGGAAAAATCTTCTGACGGGGAATATAAGTACAGGAAACTGCAGGGAACTTTTCCAGTAATTTTTTTAAGTTTTGCCAATGTCAAGGCAACATCATATGAGGAGATGGTTTTCAAGATTACCCATGTAATTACAGATTTGTATAATGAGAATGATTATCTGCTGGAAGGGAACTTGCTGAATGAAAATGAGCAGGAATATTATCATAATATCAAACCTGGGATGGATGCGAAACTAGCCGCGGATGCCATACGTTTAATGGCTGGTTTTATGCAGCGCTATTATGGACAAAAGGTCATCATTGTCCTAGATGAATATGATACACCGATGCAGGATGCATGGATTTCAGGATACTGGGAAGAGACTACAAGCTTTTTTAGCGGTCTGTTTAATTCCACATTCAAAACAAACAAATACCTTGAGCGTGGATTGATCACAGGAATAACAAGGGTAGCAAAAGAGAGTATCTTTACAGGAATGAATAACCTGAGTGTCATCACTACAACTTCAGATAAATATGCTACGTCATTTGGATTTACGGAAGAAGAAGTCTTTACAGCACTTGATGATGCCAGATTAGGGGAGCAGAAAGCAAAAGTAAAGAGATGGTATGACGGGTTTACATTTGGCACCTGTACAGATATCTACAATCCGTGGTCAATCGTATCATTTATCAATGAGAAAGGAAAATATGATACGTACTGGTCGAATACAAGCAGTAATGGGCTTGTGAATCTGTTAATTCAAAAGGGAAATCCAAATATAAAACAGACAATGGAAGATCTTCTTCAGGGTAAAAGCTTCGAGGCAAAAATTGATGAAAAAATAGTTTTTGACCAGCTAAACGGCAGCGCGAATGCAGTCTGGAGCCTTCTGCTCGCGACGGGATACCTGAAAGTGCTGGATCTGAGGTCATTGGATGAGGACGAGGAAGGAATCGGAGAGGAGGGAGATGTCTGGTACACGCTGACCATTACGAACCTTGAAGTCAGGCGGATGTTCCGCAGGATGGTAAAAGACTGGTTTGAAAATGATACAGAAGTGTATTATAGTGAATTTATCAAAGCACTCCTGAATGACAATGTTAAAAAGATGAATGCGTTCATGAACAAAGTTGCCCTGAACACTTTCAGCTCTTTTGACAGTGGGAACAAGCCTTCTGAACAGGCAGAGCCAGAACGGTTCTATCATGGATTTGTGCTTGGTATGGTAGTAAACCTTTCGGACACTTATAAAGTCCGTTCCAACAGGGAAAGCGGGTTTGGACGGTATGATGTGATGATAGAGCCGCTCGATAAAACAAAAAAAGCGTTCATTTTAGAATTTAAGGTACTGGACCCTGACGAGAACGAGAAAACACTTGAAGATACATTGGCAAATGCCCATACCCAGATTGAGGAAAAACAGTATGAGACAGAACTTATTTCTGCTGGTTATACACCAGATAAGATTCGCAAATATGGGTTTGCATTTAAGGGAAAAGAGTGCCTAATTGGATAGATATTGTCCTATCAGGCAGAGAAAGAGTCTTCCTGCCTGTATCTTGGCAAAGAACAGAAAGACTCATCAGAGAACAATACAGAGGAAAAAAGGAATATATGTGGTGCGCATGCCGTCCAGATGCAGGACTTTATTATAAGATCAGTGAGGATTTAAAAATCTATCCTGAACATAATGGATATACACATGACAGATACTGCTGTAGGTATAAAAACCTGACAGGCAGCGAACAGCAAAAGCCGCCTTATTATGTAGGCGAGGATGGAGACGTGACAGTATTCACTTCCTTTGATTCCAGGCAGTATTCAAGAAATATAGATAATTCGGAGAAAGATCATCAGTATACTATGGCTCCTGATGAAGGATCAGCGGAGTCAGAAGATATCCTGATTGACAAAGACAATAATGGATGTTCAACGCGATATAATACACTCGACAAAGCATGGATAAGATTGAAGGGAGTTTGCATATGGAAATCAGGGTTCTCCGCTATTTTTTGACTGTGGTAAGGGAAGAGAGCATTACAAAAGCCTCAGAGGTTTTGCACATCACACAGCCGACACTTTCCCGTCAGCTTGCGCAGATGGAAGAAGAAATCGGTGTTAAGCTTTTTGACAGAGGCACTCGGAAGATCCGGTTGACGAACGAAGGCATCCTGCTGCGCCGCCGTGCGGAAGAGATTTTGCAGCTTGTCGATAAGACAGAAAAAGAGCTGGTGGAGCAGGAGGAACAGGTAGAGGGAAGGGTATCCATCGGCTGTGGGGAAATTGCCTCCGTACAACTGCTTCCAAAGCTGATTCAGAACTTCCATCAGAAATATCCCCTTGTAACCTTTGATCTGTTCACGGCAACTGCGGATCTGGTAAGAGAACAGATGGACAAGGGGCTGCTTGACCTCGGCCTGCTCTTGGAACCAATAGAGATGGGAAAATACGATTTTATCCGGCTGGATATGAAAGAAAGATGGGTGGTATTGATGCCGCCGGACGATCCGCTTGTAGCAAAAGAATCTGTCACGGCAGGCGATCTGACCAGGCGGCCTTTGATCCTTCCGCGGCGCATGCAGGTACAGAGTGAATTGGCAAGCTGGTTTGGAAATTATTATAAAAATCTGAATGTACTATTCACCAGCAATCTGAGTACCAATGGCGCAGTCATGGTAAGTCAGGGACTGGCATATTCGCTGGTCATAGAAGGGGCAGTTCCGTTCTGGGATTCCTCAAAGATAGCCTGTCGACCGCTGTATCCGAGTCTTACAGCAACAAGCGTTTTGGCGTGGAAGCGTGAGCAGCCTTTTAGTCTGGCAGTAACAAAATTTGTTGAATGTGCAAAATATTTTTTAGATCATGCTTAAAAAGCATGGTGAATCCATAAAAAACAAGTATTTGATATATATTAGACATGCAATTATAATGTAAGTGCAAGGACAAAGCAGAAAGCTTCGGAAACTGTACTTACATTTTTGTTATAGGAGGGAATGTTTTCTCATGGAACTGGATATTCATGCTCTTTTCAAAGCCGGGATCAGCAAAGAACAAATTGAGGAAATTGTCAGGTGCGGTGATAAAGATGTACAGATACGGATGCTGAGGAAATACCGATATAAGCTGCTGGATGAGATACACAAAAAGCAGCAATCGCTTGATGAGATTGATTATATGGTCAGTAAAATGAGAAAACGATTATAGAGGGAATGGGGGCGTCTTGTGGAAAGAGTTTTACCGGTGCTGCTAGCACTGTCATTGATCTGTTCTTTTACGGTCTGTGGCAATAAGGAGAATTCTCCAAAGGGTAGAAGTGAGTCAACTGTCAATATGTCTGCACATCTGACCTTGCTGTGTTTGACAACCTTGACAGCCGGGTCGATATTACGTTTTCATTAGTGCAGTAAGATTTATAATTTTGTGGGAAGGAAATGCACAATGGGAGAGAATGGACTATTTTCCGATCAGGAATTGAAAAGGATGATCGTGCCCCTGTTTTTGGAGCAGCTTCTGGTAATGCTTGTAGGCCTTGCGGATACGCTGGTCGTCAGCTATGCCGGGGAATCGGCGGTGTCGGGGGTATCCTTGGTCAATCAGTTTAATACCATATTTATATATCTATTTACGGCACTTGCTTCCGGAGGCGCTGTTGTGATCAGCCAGTATATCGGCAGGCAGGAAACAGATCACGCAGGAGAGTCCGCAAGCCAGCTGTTAATGTTTTCAGCTTTTCTTTCCGTATTGCTTGGGGTGGCGGTACTGCTTGGAAATGAAGTAATGCTGCGCCTTCTGTTTGGAAAGGTGGAGCGGCCGGTCATGGAGGCTTGTATTACATACCTGAGAATTTCGGCCTATTCCTATCCGGCGCTCGCTGTATACAATACGGGGGCAGCCGTTTACCGCAGCCTTGGCAAAACAAATGTGACCATGTATATATCGGTGGCATCCAATGTGATCAATGTCATCGGCAATGTGATAGGCGTTTTTATATTACGCGCCGGTGTGGCCGGAGTGGCATGGCCGTCTTTTATCTCCCGTGTTTTTTCTGCAGTGGTCATCACAGGATTATGCTTTAGGGAAAAAAATGGTGTGGTGTACCAGGGAAAATGGATATTTAGCTGGAATGGCGGATTGATGAAAAGCATCCTGAATGTAGCTGTACCAAATGGCATAGAAAATGGTATTTTCCAGCTTGTCAAAGTGGCACTGAGCAGCATCGTTGCATTGTTTGGGACTTACCAGATTGCCGCAAATGGTGTGGCACAGAGCATCTGGTCGCTGGCAGCGTTAGCCGGTGTCGCTATGGGACCGGTATTTATTACCGTGATTGGGCAGTGTATGGGGAATGGAAACACAGAAGCCGCAGAATATTATTTCAGAAAACTTACAAAACTGACGCTTCTGATCTCGGCAGCATGGAATTTTTTGATTTTTATACTGACACCGGTATTCCTGCACTTTTATTTGTTGTCACCGGAAACAAAGCAGTTGGTGATCTGGCTAGTGCTGATCCACAATGTATTTAATGCCGCTGCATATCCTTTTTCCGGGGCGCTCAGCAACGGTCTGCGAGCGGCAGGAGATGTGAAATTTACCATGTATGTATCGGTGGCCTCTACGGTTGCGGTGCGTCTGTTACTGTCGTATCTGCTGGGAGTTATCCTGCAGATGGGCGTGATCGGGATTGCCCTTGCCATGGTGTGTGACTGGATAGTCCGAGCAGTCTTTTTTTTCTGGAGGGAAAGAACCGGAAGGTGGAAAGCCTTTCGGGTAATCAAATAAAAAAAGAAGGAGAAAAACTATGTTAGGAAATTTTGTGTATTCAAACCCAACAAAACTTTATTTCGGAGAGGATTCCCTGCAATATTTGAGCGAAGAACTTCCAAAATACGGGAAAAACGTCCAGTTGATTTATGGGAGTGGATCTATCAAGAAAAATGGAATCTATGGACAGGTAATGGAACTTCTGAAAGCAAACGGCAAGGTGGTAGTGGAGGATGGCATGACGCTTTCTGCTGTGTCACTGCCTTATTATCGGCATATTATGCCTTATGGCCTTGCAAAGTTCTGTAGATTCGCAGTGAACGTGTGGGGTGTGGATGCCAATGAAAAAACCGGGGAGCAGATTGCAGAGGAAGGGCTTTCGTGTATGGAAAACTGGATGAAAGAACTGGGGCTTGTAATGAACCTGCGGGAGCTGGGTGCGACAGAGGAAATGCTTGACGGCATCGCAGACGGAACTGCTATCATGGAGGGCGGTTATAAGTTGCTGAACCGTGATGAGATACTTGATATTTTGAAAGCAAGTTTGTGAGATCCAAAAGAATAATCATATTAACCAATAATAAACTTCTGGTTTTAAAATCATTCTGGTATGATGATACTGCAAAGAACAACTGTGGATCAGGAACTGGTGTTGAATTTCCTGTAGCTGAAGCAGAAAAAGTATGAGAAAACATATAAATCCATACCGAGAAAACAGTTTCGGTATGGGTTTATTTTACAAAAAATAAGTGGCTGGGGGAGCAGAGCCATACCATAAGGTGTGTTAGTGCAAGAGCAATGATATCATCAGTTGGTACAATGTAAAATTTTGTTCATAAGAACATTTTCTCCTTTAAAAGCGTTTTGACATGATGTCAAAACAGTATATAATTTAGTTGCTGATATGGTGTCAATATTAAAAGAAGGCTTTTTTGATATAATATGTAGTAAAGAGTAAAAAGCATTTTTGAATATATATTGACATTGTGTCACAATAGGTTTATTATAACTATATTGACTCTGTGTCAGAAAAAATAAATAAAGGAGCGGATGAAATGAAGAAAAATATTGGTTCACAATTAGCGCTGTACCCCATGCCCGTTACAGTGGTCGGGGCAATGAATGGAGATAAGCCTACATGGACGCTGGTAGCCCATGTAGGAATTATCGGGCATGACAGGGTGCTTGTCAGCCTTGCTGCGCCGCATTTTATCAACGGGATCATCAAGCAGGGCAGAAAGCTTTCCATCAATGTGGTGGATGAGGGAATCCTGCCGGAAGCGGATTATGCAGGAAGCGTAAGCGGGTCAAAAACGGATAAGTCGGAACTGTTTGCGTATGAGCTGGGAGATGCCGGAGCACCGGTCATAACAAAGGCGCCGCTGTCACTGGAGTGTTCCGTGGAGGATATTTACAACACGCCGGGATTTGAGAGCTTTATCTGTACGATTGATAACACCTATGTGGAAGAGGAACATCTGAATGCGGATGGGAAAGTAAATTACCATACTTTAAAGCCTGTGCTGTTTGAATTCCCCACTTATGAATATTTAAAGACCGGGGATGTGCTGGGAAAGTGCCTGTCATTTAAAGGAAACATGGAGAGATAGGGGAGAAAGGTTATGCCAAAAGGATCAATTGAACTTACAAATGCCAGGAGAGAGGAGATCATCGCAGCCTGTAAGTCATTGTACAAAACAAAGGGCTTTAAAGATATCACGATCAAGGATATTGCAGAGGAAACATCTTTTACCCGAACATCCATCTATAATTATTTTGAAACCAAAGAAGAAATATTCCTTGCCATCCTGCAAGAAGAATATGAGCTGTGGGTGAAGGATCTGGATGGACTGGCTACAGGGCATGAGACCATGAGCAGGGAGGAACTTGCAAAAGCTCTGGCAGAATCAGTAGATAAAAGGATGCTGCTACTCAAGATTATGAGTATGAACCATTATGACATGGAAACAAACAGCAGGATGGAGCGGCTGGTGGAATTCAAGCGGGCATATGGGGCATCCATCAAGGCAGTGAACTGGCTGCTGAAAAAATTCTGCCCGGAAATGACAGAGGGTGACAGACAGGACTTCCTCTATAACTTTTTTCCATTTATGTATGGTGTCTATCCATATACGGTAGTGACAGATAAGCAGAGAGAGGCAATGG
>CAMWLV010000191.1 GCA_947175175.1 uncultured Lachnospiraceae bacterium | reverse complement strand
CTATAAGTTGGTAACACTTTAAAGTAACACCAACACGTTTATTGACTATCACCAAGAATTATTATATAACAACTATAACAACATTGTTCCTTTTATGTCCTTAAAAAATAGGGATGCGGATAAAACAATATTTCGTAAATTCTTATACACGTATATTGTTTTATCCGCATCCTTCATACATTTACACTGCCGCTATTGGCCGAGCATGCAGCAAGACCGCTTGGTATCAGCAATATCTCTGCCGCACAGACAGCAGATACCACCATCTTCTTTGAGGTGTTAAAATGCCCTTCTACATGGTTTGCACAATAACCCTATAGGAATATCCATAACTCCTATTTTCACCATGCATTATCCTCGGTTAGCTTCAGCATCAATCCAGCCCCACTACGCTGTCCATAGGCAGAGATATGACAACGCCATGAGCCTTGCTCTGTATTCCGCACTGCTTCCCGATCTCCTGCATGATCTCCAGCTTATCCTCTTTTCTTGCAAGGATGAGTACGACCTCCCTCTCCTCCTGCACACTGATTTTCCAGAAGCGCAGCGCCTCCTCATTTCCCACACGCCAGCTATGGAATACGGTGCCTCCGGATGCTCCTTTGAGCCTGGCCGCATTCATTACATCTTCGCTGAACCCTTGTTTTACAATCGTCATGATCATGCCACATTCATTATCTGCCATATCTGCCTCTACAGGCTGTACTACTGCCGCCTTCAGCTTGTACTGATACAGGATTCCCATAATCTGGATGGCGATCAGGGGCGTCAGTGCCACCAATGCCACCACGCCGAATGCATCCGTCATCAGATTGCCGCTAACGGCATCGCATGCGCCGATGTTCAGGGGAAGCAAAAATGTCGTAGTCATGGGACCGCTGGCCACGCCGCCGGAATCGAAGGCGATACTTACGAACATCTTGGGAACATATCTGGACAACACTAGAGCGTGTTTGAAAAATAAATAGTGCACAAAAAGTATGTTCACACTTCTTCTTTTATGGTAAAATAAAGAAAAAGGGGAGTTGATTATGTTGAAGTGTTACGAATTGACTGATCAGTAATGGGAGCAAATAGCTCCATTACTTCCCTCTAATAAAGGCAAAAAGGGACATCCACCAAAGGACAACCGTCAAATGTTCAATGCTATAGTCTGGCTTGCCCGCAGTGGTGCTCCATGGAGAGACCTTCCAGAGCGTTATGGTTCATGGTCATCGGTATACAGCAGGTTCCGCAAATGGATCGATGACTGGATTCTCGATAATATCTTCCGCATTTTAAGCCTAGAAGCCGAACTATATGAACTTTCAATTGATGCTTCTATCGTTCAGGCACATCAGCACAGTGCTGGTGCAAAAAAAGGGCCTCCAAATGAGATCGGACACAGCCGCGGGAGAGCCAGCACAAAAATCCATGCAGCCGTAGATGCTTATGGTTATCCAGTCTATTTAATGATCAGCGAAGGTCAGCGCAATGACATCAATTATGCAATCCCAGTATTGGAGCAAACTAATATAGAAGGAAGTCTGGTAATGGCTGATCGTGGATATGATAGTTATAAGCTGATCGATTACATTTATGAAAATGGGAGCGAACCCATTATCCCATCTAAAAAGGGTGCCAAATTTGAACGCCATTGCGACTGGTGGCAATATAAGGAAAGGCATCTGGTCGAGAAATATTTCCTCAAACTAAAAGCATTTCGTCGGATTGCCACCAGATATGACAAACTGGCATGCACCTATCATATCCTGACAAACTGCCCAAGCCGGGACAGTGCGCAAAAATGGAATTTGAATATATCCGTCACGGCACCACAAGCCTGATCAAGTGGACATATGCAGGGATACTTTTAGCAATTTAATTCACTGTTATTTATGCAATGCTGTACTAGTAGGGTAATTTTTGCTATGTTTTTTCAATTTCCTTCAAAACAAGAATCCTGCAATATCAAGCTTTCTTAGGTTTGTGGAATTTCACAAAATTGGTGTTTGATAATATATTGTTAAAGTATTTAATTATTCTTGGATCTGTTGAAAATTTCATAAAGTATATCATAGATTTTTTCTGCCATCCTCATAAACCCGAGCGCATTGGGATGTGTGCCGTCAACGGTGCATTCTGCCCTGCCATAGGTTCCGAAAAGCGTTTCACCGTCCAAAAACCATATGTTATCATCTCCCTGCCTTTTAGCATTGGAATAAGTGGTATAGATTACTTCTTTTCTTGCCCGTGCATCTCTTTTATCTTGGTCGGTATCTGGTCTGCTCAGCATTAAAACAGGAAGATAGGGATGTTCCTTTCTAATCGTTTGGAAAAATGCCTCGTGGGTGTCGGAAAGCTGCTTTACACTATCTGCGTTGTGGTCATAATCGTATACGAATGCACTTACATCTGTCAGGGACGCTAGATATTGTGCAAATATTTGTTCGCCTCTTGCAGCGCCGGAAAAGCCGAAATTGCAGTAATCGGCATCCAGCCAGCGGCATACGATACTGGTGTAGGCATTGCCGGCGCGGGATGCACAGCCGCCTTCTGTAATGGAAGAACCGTAAAAAACAATCGGGCTTGCTATCGTATATTCCGGTGATTCTGTCACTGTTGCCGCATCGTCCACGCCAATCTCCATGGAAAGAAGATGGTCGTTTCTTGGTAAGTTAATTGTTACAATCTCCATTGCATTCTTTTTGGAAAATGTCTTTTCCACACTGATCTTTTCCATGATGTGGCAGTTTGGGGCAACGTATCCGAGATATTTGGATTCGATGCCCATGCCAAGATAGATGTCTGCCCCTGCAGAGCCGGATAGCGGAATGTTGATATCTTCTTTGGTTTGGCTTAGTATCATACGGATAGTGAGTTTAGCTGAATCTGTACAAAAACGTACACGCCCTCCCGTTGCTCGTCTGCCTAGATAATTGTATTGGGGCATTTTATCCAATATACATTCCGGCAGCCTGTGAAATTGTTGGGTTTCAGCGTCTGTTACAGCAAGACCGTAAATTTTTAGGGGGTGCTGGGTAATATTATAATATTTCATGAATAATCTCCATTACAATGATAAATGTCACTTTGGATACAGTTTCTTTCCAAATTCATACGCTTCCTGAAGATGGGGTGTTTTATCAATCTGCGGCTTGCCATTCGTGTCCCCGCATCCGCCGGCAAGAAGCATCCCCATGTCATGAAATCCGATATAGTTAACCAGCGCAAACTGGTAATAGGAAACTGCCTGCTCAAAGGTCCAGAAAAATTCATCTGCAGAAGTCATGAGCAATGCACAATCCTTAACTGGATATTTTTCATATCTTCCCAGAGGGGGATTGGAATCTTCCTCCGCCAAACAGTAAAATCTTTCAATGAAGGCTTTTAATTGGGAAGATATCGTCCAGAAATAAAGCGGGGATGCAAAAACAAGACAGTCCGCAACTTTTATTCTGGGGATCATATCATTAAATGCGTCTTTCTGTATACATGGTTTTCCATAGCGACAGGCATTACAGCCAAGACATCCCCTGACTACATTCCTGGTGAGTGAGATGATTTCAGCCAAATGCCCGTTTTCCTCCACACCCTTAACAAAATAGTCCACAAGCTGCGCGGTATTTCCGTTTACCCTGCCGCCGCCTTGTATCACAAGAACTTTCTTCATGTCCGCCTCCTCTGTGATGATGCATAATAAAACAATTGTTTTTAACCCTGTAATATATATATATGGTATCATCCAGATATTACTTTGCAGCGTTTTTTATAACATGCAATACCATACCTGTAGATGGTTTTCATGCCGTCGTCCAGCAGTGCTTCCTCATAATTTCGATCCCTGATCTGCTTCATTGCATCCTGGCATGCATCCTCAAATGCTGCATTCTCAGCATATTTTAATTCTATCACAATACCGATTTCCTGCTCCTCGATTTCAATGCTGATATCACTGTACCCGTCACCTGATTCGGCATTTGACCTGACTTTCCAGCTGTCCATGCCCGCGAATAATCCCAGTAAGATTCCATGATAAAAGTTCTCTTTCATGCCTTTTTTGACACTGGTATCCCGTATGCTGATCGTTTTTCGTAAGTATGAAGTAAAACCCTTCTCAATGGCAGCTGTATCATTTTCCTCAAACGCCATGCAGAAACTTTCCAGCATCTGTATATCTTTTCTTGCTTCTGTCTGAAACCAATCCCATATCTGTTCCTCGAATATCCATTGTATTTCTTTGTTTGGAATAACCAGTGCTGTCATGCCGCCATCGTCCATTCCGCATTGTGTCAGGTATCCCGTTGTGAAAAGGAGGCTCCACAGATTGTCAGCCTGTGAATCCAGATCCCTGTAGGTAAGTTCCTGGCGAATCTTCTTTTTGATACTGTTGCCATTGATCAGTAGCTCAATTTCATTTTTGGTGGATGTCGTTGCCCTGCTTATAAATTTCCTGATAATGTCGTTGCTGCTCGTGTTTACCCAGTAATTCTGAGGTTCTGTCACACTTCCGTCACGCAGATCGCCGCAGTAATTAACCACATCCCACGGACAGTATATACCCATATTGCCAAACAAATAACCGTCATACCATTTCCTAACGGCATTATGCTGGTCTGTAAATCCATAGAAGTCCAGCATCTGCCGGACTTCTGCATCCGTAAAACCAAAATATTCCTTGTAGCGCACGTCTTTTACAGTATATACCTTGAAATTATTCAGTCCGGTAAACAAGACATCTCCTAAAGGAGATGTCTGAGAAAAACGCTGTAAGCGTTTTTCCGATGTCTCGGCATTAGCCGAGACATTACTTTCCTTTGATATCCTGAGACACCCTGTCAGAACCGCAAACTTCAGGCTGTCGTTTGTTTTAAGGATCCTCCCAAACAAAGCTCTGATCAGATTTACCATGTCATCATAATAATCTGACTGGTATGCCTTATCAAGTGGCACATCATATTCATCAATCAATACGATTGTATTCTGGCCATAATGCTTTTGCAGAAAACGCGACAGTGTCAGGAGGCTTTTCGATAAAACTTCATCTGACATTGCATATTCGCCATGTTCATCTAGCTCAATGAGTTTTTTATACTGCCGGCGTTCTGTTTCGGTAAGCCTTTCACTCTCCGCCAGAAACGGAAATCTAACCGCCTCATCCCCAAGGACGGAGCGCAAAATTCTTTTTGCCGTATCAAGATTTTCACCTGCTACTTCTTTCAGACTGACTGAAATTACCGGAAATTTTCCCATGTATTCTTCACACAGCTCCTTTTCCTTTGAGATCTCAAGCCCATCAAAAAGCGCAATATCACTGCCTGCTTCAAAAAAATATTTCAACATACTCATATTCAGTGTTTTTCCAAACCGTCTCGGACGCGTGAACAGATTCACATATGCCATGTTTTGCAGCAGATCCCTGATAAATCCTGTCTTGTCAACATAATAGTATCCCTCGGTGCGTATTCTTTTAAAATTTTCAATTCCCATTGGAAGCCTTGTCTGCATCGCTATAACACATCCTTTCTGGCAAAAATAGCTATTCACTCAAAATTCTCAATACCTACGGAAGCTTTAATTTTTCTTATATATAATAAATGCTTTGTTATCATAGGTTTTAATAGCTTTTGTCAATAGTATAGCACACATTATCAGAGAAATCACGTAATATTTCAGTAATGATGTGTGAATGAAGACTGCAGGACCAAACGCAACAACCCGTCTGCCATTGATTACTCAGGGATTGGGGTTGTTGCTGATGTTTGGATCTTATTATGGACTTTCCTTCAATTCCTTTGACAAACACAACCTGCGTGAGGGAGACCGTTTTTTCGATATTTCCGAGATGATGAACCGGCTGGATTACCTAAAGTGAAGTGTATAATAAAGTTGTAACAGGAGTGGCTAATGAGATATAATCAAATTCATAAGAAAAAAGGAACTCATTATGTCACAAAACTATACACCCGAATTTAAAATGAAGATTGTCCGTCTCCACGAGGAAAAAGGACGCACTTACAAAAGCATCACAGCAGAATATGGTGTATCCAAAGCCACTATTTCTACGTGGTGAAAACAGTTCCGCGAAGAATGCAATGCCATCCTGAGATGGCATTGACAAGCCCCAAAAAAAGAAGATTATGATGCAATGAAAGGGGTCCTTAGACTGCGAAAGGAATTGGAAGAAATGAGGAAGGAGAATCTCTTTTAAAAAAACGGCGGCATTCTTTGCAAAGGAGATTGGTTAGCGGCTTATCGATTTATAGTCGAACACCATGAAAAACTGGGCATAGGCTGGCTCTTGCGACGGCTTGGAATCTGTCCAAATGCCCATTACAACTACTAGAAACACTGGAAGGCGGATTACTATACCCAAAATCAGAGGTCATCTCACAGATTGAAGATATATACCACAGCCACAACGGGGTTGACGGTTACAGGAGCATGACAGTCTATCTGGCACGCAGGGAATATGGTTACAGCACCACAACAATTGAGAGCACGATTTTTGATGATGCTGGATATTAACAGCCAATACCCGCCATCCGCCATTCATGGGCATAATAATTATAACGCAGACGGAATGTCCGCTGCATGCCATAAAGAGATGCCGTACAGATAAAGTTTGCCCCAAGTGAACCCTGGTCCTGGTCTGTTGAAATAACCTTGTCTATATTGATCGTGATAAGCTCTCCATTCCTGTTACGGAAACGGAACCGTATTGGTGTTATTTTTCCATTTGTATCAGTACAAGAAATCATCTGCACAGGAGTATCTATACACAGGATTGTTTCCATTATCGTTCCCTCCACATATTAAAAACACAAATTCTTAATATATTATTTCGGATTTTGGTGAAAATATAACGTATACAATCCTGTCATACTGAACAAAAGTTTTTATTATTCTATATCACTTTCCACTATCAATAGGACATTTCAAGAAGCAATGTTATTTCTGTGTTTTACCCATCAGGATTTTCCAAATCTAATTTATCCATATTTCTATAAATGAGTAAATTTAAAATATTTACCAATTCTTTAAT